>CADAUV010000004.1:0-5024 GCA_902791235.1 Oscillospiraceae bacterium | reverse complement strand
TTTTTGTTAGAACAAAGCATAAATTCGGGTTAAGGCTTGACGCCTTAACCCGAATTTTAATACAGTTATAGCGAAAAAGAGGCGATTTTAGGGCTGACAGTCTTTACGACGAGTGCCCCCTCGGTGTGTGTTTTTTTTATTTTGCAATTATTTCTTTGATGTCAAACTGTTTGCCGTCGATTATCTTATAATCGGATTTGTGGCAGGTCGGGCACTGACGGTTATTCTTCATCAGCCCGAATTCCGTTTTGCAGTTTTCGCACCTGCCCTTAGCGGGTATGAAGGTGAGGCGAAGCTCTGTTTTTTCATACCTGCTTTCAAGGGTCGCCGCCCTCCAGCATTCGCTGAGGTAGTCGGGGATTACGCCCGAAAGCTCGCCTACCTCGAGAATCACAGCGGAAATTTCGCTGAGCTTCTTTTCCTCCTTAATGCCGTCAAGGGTGTCGATAATTCCGATTACAATACCAAGCTCGTGCATCAGTTATTCCACTCGGAAACTTCTTTCCTCAGCCAGTCGCACCAGGCGTCGACGCCCTCGCCCGTTCTCGCGGAGATGAAGAACACCTCTGCCTCGGGATTGAGCTTATGAATTCTCTCGACCACTGCCTCGTCGTCAAAGTCAAATACTGATTTCGTATCAATTTTATTGATGAGAACGACATCGCAGATAGAGAACATAAGCGGATATTTAAGCGGCTTATCGTCGCCCTCGGGCACGGAGAGAATCATTGCGTTTTTAGATGAGCCCGTGTCAAATTCGGCAGGGCAGACAAGATTGCCGACATTTTCAAGCACCACGAGGTCAAGGTCGTTAGTGCCGAATTCCCTGAGTCCCTGCTCGGTCATACCTGCGTCAAGGTGGCACATACCGCCCGTGTGGAGCTGAATTGAGCGCACGCCCGTATCGGCGATTGTCTTTGCGTCAACATCGCTGTCGATATCAGCCTCCATAACGCCTATTCTCATTTCGTCTTTAAGTCTTGCGATGGTTGCCTTGAGCGTAGTCGTCTTGCCCGAGCCGGGTGAGGACATAAGGTTTAAGAGAAAGGTTTTCTCTTTTTTAAGCTCCTGCCTTAACCTGTCAGCCTCCCTGTCGTTATTCTCAAATACGCTTTTCTTTATTTCAATTACCTTGAATTCGTCCATTAATATTATTCCTTTACAAATTTGTTTATAAGCTCAAAGCGGTCAACGCTTCTTGCGTTATCGTTGTTCGGTACAACGCGCATAACCTTGCCGCCGTATCTTGAAACAAGCACCTCGCAGTCCTTGCCGTCAAGCTCACAGTGCTCAATGCTGTACTGCTCGTTAAGCGGCACCTGCTTTTTCATAGTCGATTTTTCGGTCAGCGCACCTGTCGGACAGAGCTTTACGCAAAGTCCGCAGTTCGTACACTTAGTTTGGTCGAGCGGCAGTGCGAAGGCAGGGGACACGCTTGTTGTGAAGCCTCTGCCGAGAAGTCCGATTGCGCTTATATCCATAACCTCGCGGCAGGAACGCACGCACAGACCGCAGAGTATGCACTTAGCGGTGTTGCGCTCGATAAACGCGTTTTCGTCGTGGGTGTATTTCTGCGGCATTGCGCCCGCAAATCTCTCGGGCTTTATGTCATATCTCTGAGCAACCGAGAGGAGCCTGCACTTGAAATATTCACGGCAGCCGCACTCAAGACAGCGCTCAGCCTCCTTTTTCGCCTCGTCAACGGTCAGCCCGAGCGAAACCTCGTCAAAGCACTTTGACCTGTAATCTGCGTCAAGCACCTTTGCGTTAGTCCTCGGCTTAACCTCCCTGTCGGAAACATCAACCTTTTCGTCGTCCCTCTTGCTGATATAAGGAGAGGATGCCTCGTACTTCACGCCCTTGAGATAAGCGTCGACAACCTTTGTACAGCGGTCAGCCTCGCCGATTGCCTCAATAGCGATTGAAGCGCCCTTGTTAGTTGCGTCGCCGATTGCGAAAACGCCCTCGATATTCGTTGTAAAGTAATCCTCGTCGGCAAGAATATTGCCCCTGTCGGTAAGTTCAAGGTCGCTGAAATCAGCGGTGTCAAGCTTCTGTCCGATAGCCATAATTACGCTGTCAAGCGGCAGATATTCGGTTTTGCCCTCGATTGCGACGGGGCGCCTTCTTCCGCTCGCGTCAGGTTCGCCAAGCTCCATAAGCTGTAAGGTCATACCCGTAACTCTGCCGTTTTCCGAATGGATTTCAGTCGGGTTGGTGAGGAATTTATAGATAACGCCCTCTTCCTTTGACTCCTTAATCTCAATCTCCTCGGCAGGCATTTCCTTTTCGGTACGCCTGTAAATGACATAAACCTCTTTTGCGCCGAGCCTTACAGCCGTACGGCAGGCGTCCATAGCGGTATTACCGCCGCCGCAAACCGCAACTCTCTCGCCAATCTCAACGGGGCTGCCCTGAATAACGCTTCTGAGAAAATCAATACCGCCGTAAACGCCCTGAGCGTCCTCGCCCCTGACTCTCATCGGGCTTGATTTCCATGCGCCCGGAGCAAGGATAACGGCGTCGTTAACCTTTTTGAGCATATCAATTGTGATATCCCTGCCGAGCTTGACATTGTTGCACAGCCTTACGCCTGTTTTTTCGATAAGCGAAATTTCAGCGTCAAGAATCTCCTTCGGCAGACGGTATTCGGGAATACCGTAGCGAAGCATACCGCCCATTTTATCCATCATATCAAAGACGGTAACCTCGTGTCCGAGCTGACGGAGGTAGTATGCAGCGGTAAGACCGCCCGGTCCGCCGCCGACGATTGCAACCTTTTTGCCCGTATCCTCAGCACATTCGGGGATATAGCTGTCGCCCTTCAAATCAAGGTCGGCAGCGAAGAATTTAAGCTGAGCAATATTTATAGGCTCCTCAACCTTCTTGCGTCTGCAGGCTTTTTCGCACGGGTGCGGACAAACTCTGCCGATAGCGGCAGGAAGAGGAATTCGGTTTTTAATAAGCTTTAATGCGGCGTCGAATTCGCCGTTTGCGATAAGACCGACATAGCCCTGACAGTCTGTGTTTGCAGGGCAGGCAAGCTGGCACGGAGCAACGCAGTCGCCGTCGTGCGCCGACATAAGAAGCTCCATTGCGATTTTCCTTGATTTAACAACACGCTCGCTCTCGGTGTTAATCACCATACCCTCGCTTACCTTAGCGGAGCAGGAGCGCAGAAGCTTAGGTATTCCCTCAGCCTCAACGACGCACACGCCGCACGCGCCGTAAACCTCGACTGCTTCATCGTAGCAAAGCGTCGGAATGTATATTCCTGCGCTCTTTGCAGCCTCGAGTATTGTACTGCCTGCAGGAGCAGTAACTTCTTTTCCGTTAATAGTTAATTTTACAGTATCCATTTCTGCTCCTCCTTATCTCTTAATTATTGAATCAAACTTACAGGACTGATAGCATTTTCCGCATTTTATACAGATATCCTGATTGATTTCGTGAGGCTTCTTAACCTCGCCCGTGATAGCGTTTACAGGGCAGTTTCTCGCGCAGAGAGTACAGCCGCGGCACTTGTCTGCAAGAATGAAATACTCAATAAGGTCGGAACATTCGCCTGCAGGGCATTTCTTATCGTTTATATGCGCCTCGTACTCGTCGCGGAAATATTTAATCGTTGTTAAAACGGGGTTGGGCGCAGTCTGACCGAGACCGCAGAGCGCACCGTCCTTTATGCCGTAGCAAAGCTCCTCAAGAAGCTCGATGTCGCCTTCCTTGCCCTCGCCCTTGGTAATTCTTGTGAGAATTTCAAGCATTCTCGTTGTGCCCACGCGGCAGTGGATACATTTGCCGCAGGATTCCTTGGCGGTAAAGTCGAGGAAGAATTTAGCCATACCCACCATACAGGTGCTTTCGTCCATAACTACCATACCGCCCGAGCCCATAATCGCGCCCGTAGCGCCAAGCGCCTTGTAATCAATAACGGTGTCGATAAGCTCGGCAGGGATACAGCCGCCCGACGGGCCGCCCATCTGAACAGCCTTGAACGGTTTGTCGCCCTTCATACCTCCGCCGATATCGAAAATGACATCGCGGAGAGTTTTGCCCATGGGTATTTCAACAAGACCCGAGCGCTTAACCTTACCCGTTACCGCAAATACCTTTGTTCCCTTTGAATTTTCTGTTCCCATAGCGGAGAAAGCCTCGCCGCCGTTTAAGATAATCCAGCCGACATTCGCAAAGGTTTCAACATTGTTGATATTTGACGGCTTGCGCCAGAAGCCGCTTTGCGCAGGGAACGGAGGCTTGAGCCTCGGCATACCGCGATGACCCTCGAGGGATTCGATAAGTGCGGTTTCCTCGCCGCAGACAAACGCGCCTGCTCCCGCCTTGATTGTCATATCGCAGGAAAAGCCTGTGCCGAAAATATTTTCGCCGAGGTATCCTGCGGCAGTCGCCTGTTCGATAGCGCGCTGAAGTCGTCTGATTGCAAGCGGATATTCCGCGCGGACATACACAACGGCGTGCTTTGCGCCGATTGCATAAGCGCCGATGAGCATACCCTCGATAAGATTATGGGGGTCGGACTCAATTACAGCCCTGTCCATAAATGCGCCGGGGTCGCCCTCGTCGGCGTTACAGATAAGATATTTTTCCTCGCCCTCGGACTGCCTTGCGGCATTCCATTTAAACCATGTCGGGAAGCCTGCGCCGCCCCTTCCTGCAAGTCCCGAAACCTTGATGGTTTCAATAACCTCCTCGGGCGTCATATCGCAGACTGCTTTTTTCAGAGCCTCATATCCCTCGGCGTTTACAAAGTCGTCAAGCTCCTCGGGATTTATGATTCCGCATCTGCGAAGCGCAATTCTCGTCTGCTTTTCGAGGAACTGCTTATCCTCCTCAGATACAAGGAGGTCGGCAATTGCGTCCTCGTTACCGCCGTTTACATACTCGGCGATTTTAGCGGCGTCGGCGTCGCTTACTCTTACAAGCCTTTTAAGGCTGTCGCCGTCGTAGATGTCGACAATCGGCTCAAGATAGCACATACCGATACAGCCTGTGATTGAAATGTCGGC
>CADAUV010000003.1 GCA_902791235.1 Oscillospiraceae bacterium | reverse complement strand
ATTATATGTTTTAATACGAATCAGGCGAAAACTTATCCGTCTGTAAATTTAGTTTTCTATTTTCGAGATACAAAGGTATAAAAAATAATTAAGCCTGCGTTGTTTTTTTTGACTTTTTTGTACCCATATAAATACATTTCTGGCGGAATAACATTACTGTTGTTCCGCCAGAAAAAAATATTAATCAAGTTTATTCATTTCGGTTAATAATTCATCATAGCTTGTAACGTTATGGTATCTTACTTTGCCGACTGAAAGTTCATAGAAGAGTTTCTTGGCACATGCAATCTTTGCTTTTCTACGTCTTTTAACTGCATTTAAAAAGCAACAGGTATAGAGAGACTATTGTTTTTTCTTCTTAGATACATCCCAGTCAAAGGAAAATAGTTGACCTTCTATAGGAATATTGACAGTCATGTGTACTCCTTTTCTATGCTTAATGTTCATGTAACCGATTATTCAAATGCCTGCCGTACAATGCTCTTTGATATTGAAAAGCTTTGCTGGGACCCGTTCCTCTGCGAGAAGCTCGGTATTCCTATGAGTATGTTGCCCGAGGTTAAGCCGTCAAGCTATGTTTACGGCGAGTGCGCTAAAATCACAGGTATTGAGGACCTCGAGGGCGTTCCGATTGCGGGTGCTATCGGCGACCAGCCGGGCGCGCTTTTCGGTCAGGCTTGCTTTAACGAGGGTCAGGCTAAGAACACTTACGGAACAGGCTGCTTCCTTCTTATGAACACGGGTAAAAAGAGGGTAAGGTCTAATTCAAATCTTCTCTCGGGTATCGCGTGGGGAATCGGCGACGAGGTTACATATTCGCTTGAGGGCTCTGCGTTTAATGCAGGCTCAGTTATCAAGTGGCTTCGTGATGAGCTCGAGCTTATTCATTCGGCGCCTGAGTGCGACGAGCTTGCGGCTGAGGTTGAGGATGCAAACGGACTTTATTTCGTACCTGCTTTTACAGGT
Source organism: Oscillospiraceae bacterium (assembly GCA_902791235.1). Lineage (GTDB taxonomy): Bacteria > Bacillota > Clostridia > Oscillospirales > Acutalibacteraceae > Eubacterium_R. The sequence goes on along the minus strand of CADAUV010000003.1, from coordinate 80,294 downwards.
CTCGGCGCACCGTACTGGGATATGTACGCAAGGGGCGTTATGATAGGCCTTACAAGAGGTATAAACAGAAAGCATGTCTGCCGTGCAGTGCTTGAGAGCATTACATATCAGATGACCGACCTGCTTGAAGCCATGATGGGCGATTCCGATATCATACTCAAGGATTTAAGAGTTGACGGCGGAGCTTCCGTATCGGATATAATGATGCAGATTCAGGCGGATATGACGGGCGTTAATGTTAACAGACCCAAGAATGTTGAAACGACTGCTCTCGGCGCGGCGTATTGCGCGGGCCTTGCAACAGGCGTCTGGAAGGACACTGACGAGATTGAGGCTAACCGTGTGGTTGACAGGATTTTTGTTCCGTCAATGGAGGCTTCGCTCAGAAATAAAAAATACTCTGACTGGAAGCGTGCGGTTGAACGCTCACGCAACTGGGAGAGGTAATTTAATAAACTTTATCGCGGCTGTATTACCTCTGCCGCGGTTAATGAAAGGAAGTATTTATTATGGGTAAAGTAGTATGTCCCTGGAACTTAATCACCGACTTCGTTACAGACGCATTTGTCGGTTACGGTATCCCGAGGGAAGAAGCTGAGATGTGCACTGATGTACTTCTCGAGTCTGACAAGAGAGGTATTGAGAGCCACGGCTGTAACAGGTTTAAGCCAATCTACCTCGACAGAATCAAGGCAGGTATCCAGAGCCCGACAACTAACTTTGAAATTATCAAGGAAACCGAAACAACCGCTGTTGTTGACGGTCATAACGGTATGGGTCAGGTTATCGGCACAAGGGCTATGCAGATGGCTATTGACAAGGCAAAGAAATACGGTATGGGTATGGTTGTTGTACGCAACTCCTGCCACTACGGTATTGCAGGTTATTATACCTCCATGGCAACTGAGCAGGGCTGTATCGGTATGACGGGTACAAACGCAAGACCTTCGGTTGCTCCCACACTCGGCACAGAGGGTATGTTCGGTACAAACCCGTTCACGCTCGGCGTTCCGTCAGATGAGGCGTTTGATTTCAATTTTGACTGCGCAACATCAATCACACAGAACGGTAAGATTGAGTATTATGCAAGAATTAACGAGCCTGTACACCCCGGCACAATTATCAATATTGACGGCACACCCGTTGAGGGCGACGCAGGCGAGGCGCTCAAGAAAATCAGAGGCGGCACAGCCGCTCTTACAACCCTCGGCGGTATCGGCGAAGCTCTCGGCGGTTACAAGGGCTACGGCTTTGCAATGTTCGTTGAATTTCTTTCATCGGTTCTTCAGGACGGCGAGTACGGTAAGGCGCTTGACGGTAAGGACGAGGAGGGCAATATCAGACCTTATCACCTCGGCCACTTCTTTATCGCAATTGACACAAACCACTTCCTCGGCGAAGAAATCTGCCGTAAGAAGACAGGCGATATCATCCGTACTATCCGCGCTTCAAGAAAGGCGCCGGGTGAGGACAGAATTTATATCGCAGGCGAAAAGGAATATGAAATCTGGAAGGAAAGAGAGCCTCACGGCGTTCCGATTAACGAGTCCGTACAGGGCGAGATTAACGCTGTAAGAGATGAGCTCGGTCTTGATTACACATTCCCGTGGGAAGAGAATTATACTCCGTATCCCGAAACGAAGAAAATCAAGTCCCACATTGAAAGATAAAAAACAGAGGTAAATATATGGATTACAGAAAAGAATCATTAAGACTTCACGGCGAGTGGAAGGGTAAGGTTGAGGTTATCGCAAGAGCAAAGGTTGATAACAAGGACGCTCTCTCACTTGCATATACTCCGGGCGTTGCAGAGCCCTGTCTTGCAATTCAGGAGGATTACACAAAGAGCTGGGAGCTTACAAGGCGCTGGAATATGGTTGCAGTTGTAACTGACGGTACGGCTGTTTTAGGCCTCGGCGATATCGGTCCCGAGGCAGGTATGCCTGTTATGGAGGGCAAGTGCGTGCTCTTTAAGGAGTTCGGTGATGTTGACGCATTTCCGCTCTGCGTTCGCACAAAGGATGTTGATGAGATTGTTGATACAATCTATAAAATCAGCGGTTCCTTCGGCGGCGTAAACCTTGAGGATATTGCGGCACCTCGTTGCTTCGAGATTGAGAGGAAGCTTAAAGAGAAGTGCGATATTCCTATCTTCCATGACGACCAGCACGGCACGGCAGTAGTTGTTTCCGCGGCGCTTATTAACGCTATGAAGCTTACAGGCAAGAGCCTCGGCGATTGTAAGGCTGTTATCAACGGCTCGGGCGCAGCAGGCGTTGCTATTGCAAAGCTTCTTATGACTCTCGGTCTTAAGGATGTTATCCTTTGCGACAGAACAGGCGCAATCTACGAGGGCAGAGATAATCTCAATCCTTCAAAGGCGGAGATTGCAAAGGTTACTAACAGAGGTATGACCAAGGGCGGCTTAAAGGAAGCTATGGTAGGCACGGATATCTTTATCGGCGTATCCGCACCGGGTATTGTTACACAGGAAATGGTTAAGTCGATGAATCCTAATCCGATTGTTCTTCCTATGGCTAACCCGACGCCTGAGATTATGCCTGATGAGGCTAAGGCAGCAGGCGCGGCAATCGTAGGCACAGGCCGTTCGGATTTCCCGAATCAGATTAACAATGTGCTTGCATTCCCGGGTATTTTCCGAGGTACTCTTGATGTACGCGCAAGCGATATTACGGAGAATATGAAGATAGCAGCGGCTTACGCAATTGCTTCGCTTGTTGATGAAAGCGAGCTTAACGCTGATTATATTCTTCCTCATGCGTTTGACCCGAGGATTAAGGACACCGTTGCGGCAGCGGTTGCAGAAGCAGCACGCAAGGACGGCGTAGCAAGAATATAAAACACAATGACAAAAATATGGCAAAGGACATCTAATTAAAGAAATAAAAGAATCACGACCTGCATAACTGCAAGCCGTGATTTTTTTATGAATATCTTTTATAGATATCACAATTGTTGTAATTTGTACCGTTGTAATCCGTGCAATAATTATCGTGCTTAGCTTCATTTACGCAGTTTTGGCAAAGGTCGCAGTAATAATCACCACTCTTATACTGATAATGCGGACAATCCATAGTACACCTCCTAATATTAGTTGAGATTAAGACAGTTAATGTTTCCTGTATTTATGTATTTTAAGCCGTTGATAACGCCGGGTTTATATAATTCTTGTTTAAGTAGCAGAATGAAAGAAACGGCGTGTTCAATTGCTTCGTCATCATTATTATAGCTAAGTTTAGAGTAATCCATAGACATACTTAATACAACATAATTACCTTGGATTCCTATATAGAATTTTGCAACGGAGTTTATGATGTTGCATACATCTGCTACTATATCGTTTCTTGCAATTTCAGAAATGTGAATACTTGCTGTAATACCCATAGTGTTATCGTTTTGAATATAAAAACAAGTGGCATTAAGCTCGGGTAATTCTTTAATGAGATTTGGCAAAGTGAAATCATTTCCATCTAATTGAGATATTTCAATGCCTTGTTGTTTCACTTTATTCGTGAATAAGGTAGAATTAAAATTAAACATATTTAATATTTTCCTTTCAACTATATTAAAGTAAAAATAAAGATTGTTTTGTTGATAGTTTGAATATAATAAAACTTAAAACAAACTTAAATCATTTATTATTAGATATAGATTGCCTCACCTCCTAAAAAATAAAAAAGCGTACAGCCAGAGCCGTACGCTAAAAACGCATAACTCCGATTGTCGCCAAACAAAAGTCAACGGTACATATAGAGTACACACATTGAAAGAGTATGCATTTTTATTAAAAATAAAAATGCGAGTACCCCTGATATGTACATATTAAATTGACTTTTATTTGGCAATTAAATTTTATCATAATTACAAATATAAGTCAAGAATTATGCTGTAGATTACAATTAATATAGGGTTTGTAAAGGCAACTATTATGATAAGATGATAAAAACTAAAGAACAGTCCTTTTATTGCTGATACACTTGCAAGCTGCGGCGCAATTTTGTATAATATTTTCGGTGAAGATTTTATGGAAATAAGTATCAGGGAATTCTATATTAAGACTGACGGAAGACGGATTTTCTCAAAGCTTTATCAGCCTTCGGAGCAGGGCAGGCTTCCGCTTGTCATTTTTTCTCACGGGCTCGGTGCGGATAATATGAATTTTGAGGGGTACGCAAGGGCGGTTGCGCCGCTTGGTTATGCGTGCCTGTGTTTTGATTTCTGCGGCGGAGGCTTTAACAGTAAAAGCAGCGGTAAAACTACGGATATGACGCCGCTTACCGAGGTCAGCGACCTTGAGGCGGTTTTAAACGAAGCGCTTCAGTGGGATTTTGTTGACGCAAAAAAGGTCTTTCTTGTCGGTGAGAGTCTCGGCGGTCTTGTGTCGGCTCTCACGGCAGGCAGGAACAGTGATTTAGTTTCAGGCATATTTCTGATATTTCCTGCTTTTGTTATAAGGGATAAAGCCCGTCGCTTTAAGTCGCCTGACAGAATACCCGGGATTATTGAACTGCCCGACTGGATAACTCTCGGAAGGCAGTACTATATTGATTCGTGGAATATTGATGTTGACGGTGCGATTGAAAGCTTCAATAAACCCGTAAGGATAATTCACGGCAGGGAGGATGAGCTTGTACCGTTTGAGTCTTCGCTAAGTGCCGCCGGGAAATACGCCGACTGCGAGCTTCGGCTTATCGACGGCGTGGGGCATGAGCTTAACAATCCCGTTCTTGCAGAGCCTGCGCTCAGCTTTTTAAAGGAATTTTTATCAGAGGTGTAATAATGGATTTTGAAAAAAGAGCGATTAACGACGCTTCGGGCTTCGTACTGCTTTCGGACTATGTTCCGTCGGCAATACAGGAGATAAGGTATTTTTCGACTTATAATTTTATAGGGGACAGGATTGACGGTTACGAGCAGCCTGTTGCAATTATTACAAAGGAGGCGGCGCGTGCGCTCAAGGCTGCGGCAAACGAGCTGAATGTCAAGGGCTACCGTATGAAGATTTACGATGCCTACCGTCCTGCAACTGCGGTAAAGCATTTTGTTATGTGGGGTATTGAGGACCTTGACCAGAGGATGAAGCCGTTTTTTTATCCCGACCTTGAAAAACAGGCTCTTTTTGAGCTCGGTTATATTGCAAGCAAGTCGAGTCATAGCAGGGGCAGTACGGTTGACCTTACACTTCTTGATATGGAAACGGGTAAGGAGGCAGATATGGGAAGCCCGTTTGATTATTTCAGCGAGGTATCCCACCCCGATTATAAGGGCGTTACCGACGAGCAGTATGCAAACAGAATGATGCTGAGAAATGTTATGTTAAAGCACGGCTTTGAGCCGATTGACTGCGAGTGGTGGCACTTCACGCTCGCCGATGAGCCGTACCCCGACACCTATTTTGAATTCCCTGTGAATTCGGAGCTTTTAACAAGATAAAAAAGAAAGCGGACAGTTCGCCTGATTTAACGAGCTGTCCGCTGTTTTACTGTGCGAAGTCTTTTATAAGCTTCGCTATTTTTGTGCTGTGTATTATATATGTTCCGTGGGCTTCGCCATCGAGTATTCTGAGCGTTGAATTCTTTATACTGTCTGCTATAAAGCGCGTCTGCTTTTCGATAATCAAGTCCTTGCTTCCCGCCAATACAAGCGTGCGTGCGCTTATGGCGGAAAGGTCCTTGGCGCTTATATCGGGCTCGGTCATCATAAGCTTTGTGAACATATCTCTTTTGAAGAAATAGGAGATTTTAAACATCAGCCTGATTCCTGCTTTGACACCCTTGGGATTTATATTTGCGCCGCTTATAATAAGGGTTTTTATGCGCTTGCACTTCATAGCGCAGAGAAGCGCGATAATACCGCCGTCGCTGAAGCCGTAAAGTATTACATCGTCGAGTCCGAGCGCTTCGATAAATCTGATTACATCGTCCGCCATATCGCTGTAATGAAGCTCGTTTACCGCAGTGCTTTTGCCGTGTCCGCGGCTGTCAATGGCGTAGCAGGTGTAGCTTTCAGAAAGCTCTTCTGCAGCCTCGTCAAAAATCTCGTGGCTTTCGCCGTTCCCGTGAAGAAGTATGAGCGGCTTGCCGCTTCCGCTTTTTTCATAGTAAAGCTCAATTCCGTCAAGATTAATATACATAGGAAATTCCTTTAATCAATGCTCTTACAGGTGATGAAGTTTACGCCTGTATCAAACAGGTTTTCAATAATAATCTGTCCGGCTTTTACAGGGGTTTCAAGCGTTACTGCGTTTAGCATTTCCATCGCTTCAAACATTTTGCCCTTGGGGATTGTGCCGTCCGTTTTTACGGGGCAGCGCGGCTCGACAGGGCTGTTCGTTCTCACTGTTGAGGTTACGACGCGCTGAGGATTTGTTACCTCGTTATAGCCGTAAACCTTGCCTCTCGGGCAGGCGTTACCCGTTACTGCGTAGTCGTTATCCTCGTCAACTGTCAGATGGCAGCCCCTCGGACAAGTGATACAAATAAGATTAATCATTCGTCTGCCTCCTCGACTGAAACTGAAATATCATCGCCTTCTATGGCGTCAAGCAGTGCTCTTGAAAGGCGTACTCTTTCCATTTCACCCGGCGCCATATGCGCTCTTTTAAGCGACGCGATTACCTTGTCGCCGTCCTTGACCGTAATTCTGCTTGTGCCGAAAATTTTTCTTACCCTGAAGAAAATTTCAGCGTCCATCGCTTCACGGTGAATTTTGAGCGGAACTATAAATCCTACATTCTCACCCTCGTTGACCGTGATGGCGTTTTCCCTTGAACGCACGCCGAGCTTTACAAATTCCGCGGCGGCAACACCTGCCTTCTGGCTTTCGGCTGTTACATAGTCAACAAGGTCGTGAACATGAACAACATTGCCGCTTGCAAAAATACCCGGGCAGGAGGTTTCCATATTCTCCCATACGGCAACGCCGTTTGTTTTCGGGTCAAGCTCAATTCCTGCAACTCTTGTAAGCTCGTTTTCGGGGATAAGACCTACCGAAAGAAGTACAGTGTCGCAGTCAAAATTAATCTCGGTGCCTTCAATCGGCTTTCTGTTTTCGTCAACCTTTGCGATTGTAACGCCCTCAACTCTGTTTTTACCGCGAATATCGGTGATTGTGTGGGAGAGGTAGAGCGGTATGTCAAAGTCGTTGAGGCACTGTACGATATTTCTCTGCAGTCCGCCCGAATAAGGCATAACCTCAACGCAGGCAAGCACCTTTGCGCCCTCGAGAGTCATTCGCCTTGCCATAATCAGACCGATGTCGCCCGAGCCTAAAATAACAACTCTCTTTCCTACCATATGCCCCTCGATATTGACAAATCTCTGAGCGGCGCCTGCTGTCAGTACGCCTGCAGGACGGGTGCCGGGGATTGAGATAGCGCCCCTCGTGCGCTCACGGCAGCCCATTGCAAGCACAATTGACTTGGCTTTCAGAATACGGTAGCCCTCCTTGGGGTTAATACAGTGGACCTCTCTGTTCTGCGTTACATCAAGCACCATTGTGTCGCAGATATATTTTATACCCGTACCCTCAAGCATCTTTATAAATCTGCCTGCGTACTCGGGTCCTGTAAGCTCCTCCTTGAAATAGTGGAGTCCGAAGCCGTTGTGTATACACTGATTAAGTATACCGCCAAGCTCCCTGTCCCTCTCGATAATAAGTATATCGGTAAGTCCCTTTTCGTGTGCGGCAAGCGCTGCCGCAAGACCTGCAGGTCCTCCGCCGACTACGATTAAATCATATGTCATATTAAGCGCCTCCCGTCTTTGTTTCGCCTGTTAAGATGAAGCTTCCGTCGTCGTCCTGAAGTATTGCTTCGTACGGTACGCCCTTGTATTTCGCCATAATTTCAAGAACTTTAGGACCGCAGAAGCCGCCCTGACATCTGCCCATACCCGTGCCTGCGCGGCGCTTTATGCCGTCGAGTGAAACGGGAGGAATCGGCGACGCAAGTGCGTCAAGGATTTCACCCTCGGTGATAGTTTCGCATCTGCATACAACTCTTCCGTAAGCGGAGTTTTTTGCGATAAGCTCGTTTTGCTCCTCCTTCTGCAGATGCTTGAAGCGTATCTTTTTTCTTGTATCGGTGAAGCTCTCCTTTTCCCTGAGGTAAAGCCCTTTTTCCGAAAGGAGCTTTACCGCGTCCTCAGCGATAGCAGGCGCGGCGGAAAGACCCGGCGACTTGATGCCTGCAAGGTCAAGGAAGTTTTCGGCAGGGAAGTCAACAACGAAATCTCCCGATTCGGTGTTCGCTCTCACGCCTGTGAAATTACGGATGTTTTCCCTGTAATTTATCGAAGGGACGGATTTAGAGGCAGCCTTCCTTATAAAATCAAGGGAGGAGGTTTTTGTGGTCGTGTCGTCCTTTTCGGATTTAATTGCGTTAGGACCGACTATCAGATTGCCGTGAACCGTCGGTGAAACGAGAACGCCCTTTCCAAGCTCGTTGGGGCACTGGAAAATAACATGGTTTGCACGGCTGCCCTCGCTCTTGTCAAGCAGGTAGTATTCTCCTGCACTCGGTGTAATTTTAAAGGTCGGCTCTGCTACATAGGCGTGAATATCGTCCGCCCATACGCCTGCGGCGTTTATTACAAATTTTGTTTCAAATTCGCAGTCCTGAGTTTTGACGCTCCAGCCCTCCTCGGTTTTCGTAATGCCGACAACCTCGGTGTCAAGAAAGAGCTTTGCGCCGTTTCTCACTGCCGTTTCAGCCATTGCAATACCGTATTCCCACGGATTGACAATAGCCGCGCTCGGCGCGTAAAGCGCACCGCATGCCTCATCTGAAATCATCGGCTCAAGCTGTCTGAGCTCATCTTTGTCGATAACCCTCATATCAGGCACGCCGTTTTTTATACCCCTGTCATAAAGCTTGTTTACCGTTTCAAGCTCCGCATTTGAAAATGCAACGACAAGCGAGCCTATCTGCTTGTATGAAATATCGAGCTTTTCGCATATTTCCTTTGCAAGCTCATTACCCCTTACATTGTATTTTGCGCACAAGGTACCGGGCTCAGGGTCGTAGCCTGCGTGGATGATTGCGCTGTTAGCCCTCGTCGTTTCCATACAGACATCGTTGTGCTTTTCAAGCACTGCGAGCTTGATATCGTACCTGCTCAGATAATAAGCGCAGGAAGCGCCCATTATTCCGCAGCCGATAATCAGAACATCATACATAACTTTTCCCCCTAATCAGGCTTTTTTATAAGCCTTCTGCTTTATTTTTATTATAACATTTTATGAGTTAATTTACAATTGTATTATATTAAACTTGCCAGAAATTATATGGCTTTTAGTTTTTAAAATACATATGATGACAAAGTGTAATATATATGTTATAATTAGCTGAAATAAATGCCTGAGCGTATTCAGGGTATAATACAAAAAGGAAGTGGTATTATGGTAGAACTTAACAGCAGGAAGGCGGCGATTGTGGGCTGCGGCTTCGTCGGCTCGGCGTCGGCGTTCGCGCTTATGGAAAGCGGACTTTTTTCCGAGATTGTGCTGATTGATTCAAATACAAGTAAGGCTGAGGGCGAGGCGCTTGATATCAGCCACGGTCTGCCCTTTGCCAAACCTATGCAGATTTACGCAGGCGATTACGCTGACATCTCCGACGCGTCGATTGTTATTGTTACCGCAGGCGCAGGACAGAAGCCGGGTGAAACAAGGCTTGACCTTGTAAAAAAGAATGTGGGTATTTTTAAAAGTATTATTCCCGAGATTGCAAAATATAACAGGGACGGTATACTCCTGATTGTCGCAAATCCTGTTGACATACTGACATATGCGGCTCTCAAGCTCAGTGGCTTTCCGTCAAACAGAGTGTTCGGCTCGGGTACGGTGCTTGACAGCGCAAGGCTTAAATACCTCCTCGGAGAGCATCTCGGGGTTGACCCGAGAAGCGTTCACGCCTTTATCATCGGGGAGCACGGCGACAGCGAGATTGCCGCGTGGTCAAGCGCAAATGTTTCGGGAATTCCGCTTCAGAGCTTCTGCGAAATGAGGGGACATTATCATCACAATAAGGCAATGCACGAGATTGCCGAGGATGTTAAAAACAGCGCTTACGAAATTATTGAGAAAAAGAGCGCAACCTATTACGGAATCGCTATGAGCGTTAAGCGAATCTGTGAGGCGATTGTCCGTGATGAAAAGTCAATTCTGCCCGTTTCAAGTCTTCAGAAGGGCAATTACGGAATTGACGGCGTTTGCCTGAGTATGCCTGCAATCGTCGGCAAGCACGGCGTTGAGGCGCTTGTGCCGATTGAGCTTAACAGGAAGGAGTCCGAGGATTTGAATAAATCCGCTGAAATGCTCAGGACAGTTATTAACGATGTTATGTAAACAAAGGGTTATATCTGAATTTCAGATATAACCCTTTACTTATTACATATAAAGCTTTGACTGTTATTCCTCCTCGGGATAGCGCACCTTCCATTCGCTTCTGAGCCTTGTCATTATTTCCATAACATCTTTTGTGAGGTTAAGGCGCATTATGTTTTCTCCGCTTAAAGCCGCCTCCATATCCTCAATCTCATAGGTGAGCGGCGAGAGGTCAGGATTACTTTCAAGTCTTAAAGGCTTTCTGCCGTCGTTAAAATATATCGTTGCCGCTGTCGAGCGGTTATAGCTTTCAAAGTCGATATATCCGTTTTCAAATGAAGCGGTACCTCTTCGCGGAAGCTTTGCCGTCAGGGAGAGCGTAACACTTGCCATCTCATTAGCGCCGTTATTCAGAAGAATTACCGCCTGCTCGTCAACACCCGTCGGTGCGAGAGTGTATACGGATTTTATTTCAGTCGGGTTTTCGCTCATAAAAAATCTCGCAAAGGAAAGCGCGTAAACGCCGATATCAAGCATTGCGCCTCCTGCAAGCTCCTTGGCAAAAAACCTGTTTGTCATATCGTATTCCTTGCTTGTGCCGAGATTTACTTCGATTAGTTTCAGCCTGCCGAGGCTTTGGTTTTTGATGATTTTTTCAGCCTCTTTGAATATCGGCATATGGTAAATCGTCATCGCTTCAGCAAGAATAACACCGTTTTCCTCACATACCTTTTTCGCAAGCGCAAGCTCGTAGCTGTTTAAGGTGATTGCCTTTTCACAGAGTATGTGCTTGCCTGCCTGCGCAGCCTTTATTATGTATTCAAGATGTCTGTTGTGAGGCGTGGCAATGTACACTATGTCAATGCTCTTATCACCGAGCATTTCCCCGATACTGCCGTAAACCTTCTCTATACCGAAGCGTCTTGCGAAGGCCTCCGCCTTTTTCTGAGTCCTGCTGTAAAGGGCGTAAAAATTCATACCCTTTTGTTCAAGAGCCTCCGCCATTTCGCCTGCAATGTGGCCGCAGCCGATACAAGCCCAGTTATATTTTCTCATATTATCACCCCGTTTAGTACATTATAAATGACAGCGCGGCGTATTTCAATACTGCTGATTATATACAACATATGCCTCTGTAATCGTAGTGTTTTGTTTATCTGTCTTAAAATTTTAAGAAAAATCTTTATAATCGGGCTGATTTCTGCTATTATTAATTCGGTGATAGTATGGACATATCGGAATTTTTTGAAAAGCACAGCGAGGTAGCGGTCGCTTTTTCGGGCGGTGTAGACTCCTGCGTTTTGCTGCTTTTTGCAAAAAAATATGCAAAGCGCGTTAAGGCGTATTTTGTGAAATCGCAGTTCCAGCCTGAGTTTGAGCTTGAGGACGCAAGGACGGTTTCAGCATTTCTCGGCGCTGAGCTTGAGGTGCTTTATACGGATATCCTCAGCGATAAGACGATAAGCGCAAATCCTGCCGACAGGTGCTATCACTGTAAGAACAGAGTTTTTAAAAGTATAATTTCAGCGGCGAGGGCTGACGGCTTTGGCACGGTGCTTGACGGCACGAACGCAAGCGACGACATATCGGACAGACCGGGCTTTCGCGCTCTTGGCGAGCTCGGCGTTTATTCGCCGCTTCGTCTTTGCTCCTATACTAAAGGCGATATAAGGCGGATAGCAAGGGAAAACGGACTTCCTGTTTTCGATAAGCCGTCCTATGCCTGCCTTGCCACAAGAGTGCCGACGGGTACTGAGATTACCGGGGAGCTCCTTGATAAAACCGAAGGAGCGGAAAATGAGCTTCGCGCTCGCGGCTACCGTAATTTTCGCGTGAGGAATAACGGCGAGGGCTGCAGGCTTGAGCTTGGAAAAAAGGAAGCAGAAATGCTCGTCAGCGACAGGGACGCTGTTTTTTCAGTGTTGTCGCGTTACTATAAAAAAAATCACTGTTGATGAAAAGGAGAGAGCCGATGAATAAGGAGGAGCTTCAGGCGCTTCTGAATGAAGTTAAGGATGGCAGTGTGTCGCCCGAGGAGGCTATGTCAAAAATAAAGCTTATGCCTTATGATGACCTTGGTTATGCCAAGATTGATACTCACAGGGGTGTGCGTCAGGGCGAAAATGAGGTCATTTACGGCGCAGGCAAGACTAAGGAGCAGATAAAAGGAATTGTAAATCATATGCTTTCATCGGGCGTGAAAAGCGTTCTCGTTACGAGGCTTTCGCCCGAGAGCGCGGATTATCTTAAAACGGATATTCCTATTTTTTACGATAGCCTTTCACAAATCGGTATTGCCGGAGAGAAGCCCGAAGGTACAAACAGGGGGAATATCGTAATTGCCACGGGCGGCACAAGCGATATACCCGTTGCCGAGGAGGCGGCGCTGACCGCCGAATACTACGGCAATAAGGTTTCGCGCCTTTATGATGTCGGCGTATCGGGCGTTCACAGACTTTTTGACAATGCAGAGCTTCTTGCCGACGCGCGCGTTGTTGTGGCTGTCGCAGGTATGGAGGGCGCTCTTGCAAGTGTAATCGGCGGTATGGTTGACTGTCCTGTTATAGCGGTGCCGACGAGCGTTGGCTACGGTGCGAATTTCGGCGGACTGTCAGCGCTTCTGTCAATGCTCAATTCCTGCGCAAGCGGCGTAAGCGTTGTTAATATCGACAACGGCTTCGGCGCAGGCTATCTCGCAAGTATGATTAATAAAATGTGAGGTTATTATGAATCTGTTTTTTGAATGTGAAACGGGCGCCGCAGGCGATATGCTTGCGTCGGCACTTGTGGATTTGTTTGAAAACAAGGAGGAAATCACGGCTGAGCTTAATGCGCTCGGTCTTCCTCATACTGAAATAAAATACGGTGTGAAGGAGCAAAGCGGTATTCCCGGCACTCACCTGAGCGTGATTGTAGACGGCGAGGAGGAGGGCGATGACTCGCATCACCACCACCATCATCACCATCACCACGGCAGAAATACGGCGGAGATTGAAGAAATTATTGACGCTCTTAACATTGACAAAAAGGTCGCAAATGATGTCAAAGCCATATATAAAATCGTGGCTGAGGCTGAGGCGAAGGCGCACGGCAGGGAGGTCAGTGAAATACATTTTCATGAGCTCGGTATGCTTGATGCAATTGCCGATATCACAATGTCAGCCTATCTGATTAACAAGCTTTCTCCCGAAAAAATTCTTTGCTCTCCGATTAATGTCGGCAGCGGTACGGTAGACTGTGCGCACGGCGTTCTTCCCGTTCCTGCGCCTGCAACGGCGAATATTCTGACAGGCGTGCCGTATTATAAAAGCGAAATTAAAACGGAGCTTTGCACACCGACGGGCGCTGCTGTGTTAAAGTATTTTACGGATGAGTTTACAGCCGCGCCGAGCCTTGACAGAGCTCAGAAAATCGGTGTGGGCGCAGGCACGAAGGAGCTTTCGCAGGCAAACATTCTCAGGGCTTTTCTTTACAGCGACGACAGTATAACTGAGCTTTCCTGTAATATCGACGATATGACAGGCGAGGAGGCAGGCTTTGCCGCGGAGGTTATGATGAGCGAGGGCGCGCTTGACTGCTTTATTTCACCGATAATTATGAAAAAGGGCAGACCTGCATATCTTTTCACGGTCCTCTGTAAAAATGCGGACGAGGAGAAATTTGCGCGGCTGATTTTCCTTCATACCTCAAGCATAGGAATAAGAAGGTATAAGCCGAGCCGTTATACCCTTGAGCGCGAGTTTATTGAAACGGAAAATGCGGTTATAAAACGCTCGAAGGGTTTTGAAACGGAGAAAAGCAAAATCGAATTTGACTCTCTCAGAGCCCTTGCGCTTGAGAAAAAAATAACCCTCGCACAGGCAAGAAAAATAATCGAAAAAGAGCTATAACATCCAAGTATATCTAAGTAAAAAACGCAGAGGTTTTACCCTCTGCGTTTTTAAATGGTTGGTTTGTTGTAGTTATACCGGCGGATTCGTCCAAACACATTCCGCAGTCGAAGCAACACGCAAGCGTATTGCTAATGACTACTACATATGTTTCTCCTCTCCCCAAAAAGTCTTACGACTTTTCGGGGACCCCGATGCCCCTACAAGCAGGCATATAACCGTAATAATCTGTCGCGTTTATGCCCTTATTGTTAGCTTTATTTGAGAAGGGAGCGGTACATTTTGATGTATTCATTTGCACTCTTGCCCCAGCTCATATCGCAGTCAAGCGCACGCTTTACAAGAATATCCCAGCTTCCGCTGTGGTAAGCGTCGTCAGCTCTGTAAATCGCGCCGAGCATATCGTATGCGTCATATGACTGGAAGGTGAAGCCGTTGCCAACGCCGTCGCCGCTGTCAGTGATTGAGTCCTTAAGACCGCCTGTTTCACGGACAATCGGAACTGTGCCGTAGCGAAGAGCAACCATCTGCGAAAGTCCGCAGGGCTCTGACTTACTCGGCATTAAGAACATATCCGCGCCTGCGTAAATCTTTCTTGCAAGGTCGGGAACGAAGCCGATTGTAACGCCCACCTTGTCGGGATATTTGTCATGGAGATAGCGGAAGAAGTTTTCATACTCCCATTCGCCGCTGCCGAGAACAACATACTGTAAATCCCTTTCGCAAAGGCTCTTTTCAAGCACCTCTTTCATAAGGTCAACGCCCTTATGACCGACAAGCCTTGAAACAATGCCGATAACGGGAACCTCGGGTCTTACGGCAAGACCAAGATGCTTCTGAAGCTCAGCCTTGTTTTTAGCCTTGTTTGAGAAGTCCTCTGCATTGTAATTATACCAGATATCCTTATCTGTTTCAGGGTCATAGCTGACTGTGTCGATACCGTTTAAGATACCGCAGAGCTTCCAGCTCCTCTGATTAAGAATCGGGTCAAGACCGTGGCTGTACCATGGGTCAAGTATTTCCTTTGCATAAGTCGGAGATACTGTCGTAACCATATTGGCACATTCAATACCCGCCTTCATAAAGTTAACAAGACCGTCGTAAAGAATGAGATTGTTATGCTCGGGAGCAATTCCGAGAACATCATTGAGGAGCTCATCGCCGTATTTGCCCTGATACTGAATATTGTGAATTGTGAAAACAGTCTTGATGTTTTCATAGCCCATTCTGTTAGCATAGTAACAACTGTAATAAAGAGGCGTAAGCGCACTCTGCCAGTCGTTACAGTGGATGATATCGGGCTTCCAGTCAATTGCAGGGATTATCTCAAGCACGGCTCTTGCGAAGAAAGCAAATCTCTCCGCGTCATCGTAGTGGCCGTAGATACCGTCCCTCTTGAAATAGTACTGGTTGTCAAGGAAGTAGTAGATAACGCCGTTTGCTTTAGCCTCAAAAATACCGCAGTACTGGCGTCTCCACGAAACAGGGACGGAGATTGAGGTGATGAACTTCATCTTGTCCTTGTATTCCTGCTTGATGCTGTCATAAAGCGGCATAACCACACGACAGCCGATTAATCTTTTTCTGAGCGCAACGGGAAGCGAACCTGCAACATCGCCGAGTCCGCCCGAAGCCATAAACGGCAGCGCCTCAGAGGCAACATATAAAACTTTCATACTTTATACCCTCGTTTCTTTAGCAAGGCAAATAGGGAAGGTCTTGGCGCCTGCAAGCTCCACATTATCCTTGATTGTAACATCCTTATCGGCAATTATACAGCTTATTTTTGCGTTGTCGCCGACAACGGTATCCTGCATAAGAATGGAGTCCTTAACGACTGTTCCTTTACCGATTTTTACACCCTTGAATATGATACAGTTTTCAACCGTGCCTTCGATGATACAGCCGTCTGCTACAAGTGAATTTTTAAGCGATGATTCCGGACCGTAGATAGTCGGCATATCGTCGCGCTCCTTGGTGGATACAGGAGCTGCGAAAAGCTTTTCCCTGTTCTCTTTTTCAAGGATTGACATTGAAATATCGTAGTAGCTCTGGATTGAATCAATTGTGCCTACAAAGCTGTCGGTAGCGTCGAAGGCGTGAATCTTGAGCTTGTCGATATTAGCCATAAGAATATTGCGCTGATATGAGATTTCGTTCTTTGAGTGAGCTGTTGTAACGAGCGACTCAAGAAGATACTTCTTCATAATCATGATATTGCAGGAGTAGAAAACCTCGCCGTCGGTTGACTTGTCAAGCGACATCTCGGTAATTCTGCCGTCGGCTTCAACCGTGTCGAAGCTAAGCACCGAGCCGATGTTCTTAGGCATTTTAGCCTTAACGCCGACAATTGTGATATCTGCGCCGCTTTCCTCGTGCGCGTCAAAGAGCTTTGTGTAATCTATATTGAGTACATTATTGCAGTCGCTCATAAGCACATAGGTCTGCTTTGACTGTTGTAAGAAGCCGATGTTGCCGTAGATAGCGTCAATCCTGTTGCCCCACATCTTAGCTGTGCCGAGAGAGAAGGGCGGAAGGAGATAAAGACCGTCGTTTTTCCTGCTTAAATCCCATGGCTTTCCTGTGCCGACATGGTCCATAAGCGACCGGAAGTTGGCGTTTGTAACAACGCCGATTTTGGAAACGCCGCTTTCAACCATATTTGAGAGAGGGAAGTCAATAAGACGGAAGCGTGAACAAAACGGTACCGAACCCATAGTTCTCATTGCAGTCAGAGAGTCAAGCGCCTCTTCGTGAATGTTTGCAAATACTATTCCTAATACTCTGTTTCCGTTCATTGTCTTATACCTCCTCTCCTGATTTAATCATCACGCCGGGCTCAACATACTTGCCCTTTGTGATTTTTGCACCGGCGCCGACAACGGGGATACCCCAGTCCTCGGGATTTTCAAGCTGCTCGGGGATTTCGCCGACCTTGGCGTTCTCCTCAATAACAGCGTTTTCAGCGATGATTGCATAGTAAACCTTTGCGCCCTTTTTGATTGTCGCACCCGGCATAATCACGCTGTAACGCACATCCGCGTCCTCTTCAATTATAACATTTGAGGAGATTACGCTGTAATCAACATTGCCCTCAATCTCACAGCCTTCGCTGATTGATGAGTTTTCAACAACTGCGTTCTTGCCGATATAGTGAGGCGGCGCCTCGGGATTTCTTGAGTAGATTCTCCAGCTTGAATCGCTTAAGTCAAGGTCAACATTCGGATTGATGATATCAAGGTTTGCTTCCCAGAGGGAGTCAATTGTACCTACATCCTTCCAGTAGCCCTTGAACGGGAAGGCGAACATTCTCTCGCCTGCGTCAAGCATTGTAGGGATGATGTTCTTACCGAAGTCATTTGCTGAGCCCTCGGTATTCTCATCCTGAATAAGATATTTTTTAAGCTTATCCCAACTGAATACATATACGCCCATTGAAGCCTTGTTGCTCTTAGGCTCAGCAGGCTTCTCGGCAAATTCGTAAATCCTGTCGTCATCATTTGTTGCAAGGATGCCGAAACGCGAAGCCTCCTCCCACGGAACCTCAAGCACTGCGATTGTGCAGGCAGCGTCGTTTTTCTTGTGGAAGTCAATCATCTTTGCATAGTTCATCTTATAGATGTGGTCGCCTGAAAGAATTACAACATATTCAGGGTCATACTTCTCAATGAAATTGATATTCTGATAGATTGCGTTCGCAGTACCCTTATACCATTCTGCGCCGCCGATAGCCTCATACGGTGAAAGAACATGAACGCCGCCGTTCTGCCTGTCAAGGTCCCACGGCTGACCGTTTCCGAGATAGTCGTTGAGCTCAAGAGGCTGATACTGCGTGAGTACGCCCACCGTGTAAATGCCGCTGTTAACGCAGTTTGAAAGCGGAAAATCTATAATTCTGTAATTTCCGCCGTACGGTACAGCAGGCTTTGCAATGTTCTTTGTGAGTACACCGAGACGGCTGCCCTGACCGCCTGCAAGAAGCATTGCTACAACATTACTTTTTCTTGCCATTTTTTATCTCCTTATTATTCTTAGCAGTTTTTGCTTTGCTTGTATTTTTCTCCTGCTTTGCAGGCTTTTTCTCAGCCTTTTTCGGCTCGGCTTTTATTTCAGCCTTAGGAGCTTCCTTAGCCTTGGCAGGTTTCTTTTCCGCCTTTGGCTCAGACTTCTTTACAGGCTTTTTCTCAGCCTTTTTCGGCTCGGTTTTTATTTCAGCCTTAGGGTCTTCCTTAGCCCTAGCGGGCTTTTTTTCAGCTTTCTTTTCCGCCTTTTTTACTTTCTTGAGATATATAGCGGAAAGGCCGCTGAGCTTTAAGCCGATGCTTTGTTCAAAGCCGTGCATACCCTCGGGCTTAGCCTTGTAGGTGCCTGAAAGCCTTGGCTTGCTTCCGCCGTATTTTTCAAGTGATGTATCAAATACAACCTTGTAGCTTGCAAGCTCGGGAACGCCTATGCGATATTCGTCAAAGCTGTTTGGCGTGAAGTTAAATACTGTGATAAGGTCGTCGCCGTTTTTGTCAATACGCCTGAAGGCGATAATTGAGTTGGCGTTGTCCTCGCTTGAAATCCACTGGAAGCCGTCCCAGCTGTAATCAACCTGCCAGAGAGCAGGGGTGTTTTTGTAGAAATTATTAAGCTCTCTTGTAAAGCCCTGTAAAGCTCTGTGCTTATCATAGCCGAGAAGCAACCAGTCAAGCCCCTGCTTGTAATTCCACTCAATGAACTGACCGAATTCACTTCCCATAAATAGAAGCTTCTTGCCGGGGTGAGCCATCATATATGCGAGGAACAGCCTCATGCCGTCAAACTTCATATCGTAGTCGCCCGGCATTTTGTTTATAAGACTGCACTTGCCGTGTACAACCTCGTCATGGCTTATCGGCAGGATGAAATTCTCGCTGAAAGCATAGAAGAAGCTGAAGGTGATACAGTTGTGATTACCCTTGCGGAAAAGCGGGTCCATGGATGTGTAACGGAGCATATCGTTCATCCATCCCATATTCCACTTGAAGTTGAAGCCGAGACCGCCGATGTCAGTAGGCATTGTAATCATCGGCCATGCCGTTGACTCCTCGGCAATCATCATAACCTCAGGATGCTCCCTGAACATTGCGCAGTTAAGGGTTTTGAAAAATTCAACTGCTTCGAGGTTCTCTCTGCCGCCGTGCTTGTTTGCAACCCACTGTCCGTTATCCCTTCCGTAGTCGAGGTAAAGCATCGAGGCAACCGCGTCAACACGCAGACCGTCGAAATGGAATTTGTCAACCCAGTACATAGCGGAGGAGATGAGGAAGGATTTAACCTCGGGCTTGCCGTAGTCAAATACTCTTGTACCCCATTCCTTATGCTCGCCCTTGCGCATATCGGAATACTCATATGTGCATCTTCCGTCAAATTCGTAAAGTCCGTGCGCATCCTTCGGGAAATGAGCGGGAACCCAGTCGAGAATTACGCCGATTCCTGCCTTATGACAGCTATCAACGAAGTACATTAAATCCTCAGGCGTGCCATACCTTGATGTCGGGGCAAAATAGCCTGTTACCTGATAACCCCAGGAGCCGTCAAACGGATACTCCATAACAGGTAAAAGCTCAATATGCGTGTAGCCCATATCCTTTGCATAGGGTACAAGCTCCTCAGCCATCTGTCTGTAAGAAAGGAAGTCGCCGTTTTCGTGCTGCTTCCATGAGCCGAAGTGTACCTCGTAGATATTTACGGGCTGTTCAAGCACATTCTGATTTCTTACCTTTTTATACCAGCCTGCATCATTCCAGGTGTAATCGCAGTCGTAAATCTTTGAAGCGGTGCCCGGTCTTGTTTCAGCGTGGAAAGCATACGGGTCGGCCTTCATATTTACATTACCGCTCGGCGTGGTAATAGCATATTTGTAGCAGTCGTAGATATGAACATTGTCAATTTCAATCTCCCAGATACCGTCCTTGATTTTGTCCATATTGCCGGCACCTGAATCCCAGCCGTTGAAATCGCCGACTACGCTTACGGCCTCTGCGTGAGGAGCCCAGAGTCTGAAAACGAATTTGTCCCCGTTAACTCTGTGAGCGCCGAAAAACTCATACGCCTTGTAGTTCGTTCCGCCGTGGAACAGGTAGAGAGGAAATTCATATTCCTTTTTAAGCTTACTCATTGATTCATCTCCTTTTTACAAGAGGTTTCGGGTCTTAAATCCCGATACCTATACTTTTACAATCTTATATTACCATTATTGAGATGAATAATCAAGTGTGATTTGTATAGTTTGTTACAAACAAATCATTATTTTTTTTGCAAATCTGTGTATTTTGTTACAAAATCAACGAATTTTTGTTTATTATTAACAAGGAAGTCCTGAAAATTTTGGTAATTATTAATTTCAGAATTATAGAAAATTTTGCTCCGAAATGCCGAATTTGTAAATAATGATTACAAATTCTTTATATAATCCTTAAATATATTTAGTGATATTTTATATTGAAGATTTAATATTCGTTGTGATATAATAACTTTAATTTAGGAAGCTATTACACTAAAGCGATATAAAGGGTGAAATAATGAAGAGCATAATCATTGCTCATCCCGAAAGAGCGTCGGCTGTCGGACTTGCCCGTATGCTTGAGGGCGAGGGGTACACGATTTTTGCGGTGCGCTCTCACGGCGCGGGCGTGCTTTCCTCGGCGCAGATGGTTAACGAAGGCGTGGTAGTGTGCGCGGAGCATCTCGGCGATATGAGCGCAGGTACTCTTGCGGAGCTTCTGCCAAGGGGATACGATGTGCTTGCGCTGAGCAAAAACGGCAGGACGGATTATATGGGTAATCTTATCTGCCTTTCCCTGCCGATACACAGGGAGGAATTTCTTGAAACGCTTGCGGTTCTGGTAAGCACGCGCTCCTCCTTCACACAGAGAGAAAAAAGCGAGGCGCAGCTGATTTCACAGGCGAAGCTGATACTTATGCAGGACAGCGGTATGAGCGAAGGGCAGGCGCACAGATATCTTCAAAAGGAAAGTATGAGAATGCGAAAGGCTATAAGCGCTCTCGCACAGGAAATTGTTGACGGATTTACGGAGCAGTAAAATGAAATTTACAAAAATGCAGGGCTGTGGAAACGACTATGTTTATGTAAACGGCTTTACAGAGAAATTTGAAGATGAAGCAGCGGCGGCAAGGCTCGTATCCGACAGGCATTTCGGAATAGGCGGAGACGGTATGATTGTCATAAAGCCGAGCGGGATTGCCGATTTCGAGATGTGTATGTACAATGCCGACGGTTCGCGCTCCGAGATGTGCGGCAACGGTATACGCTGCGTTGCAAAATATGTTTACGATTACGGTCTTACCGACAATACCTCGCTTACAATCGAGTCGATGGGTAAGATTAAATACATCGAGCTTACCGTCGGAAAGGACGGCAAGGTGTCCTATGTTAAGGTCGATATGGGTAAGCCCGAGCTGAAGGCTGAGCTTGTACCCGTTATATCCGATATGGCTGAGGCTGTTGAGGATGTAATTGAGGTTGACGGCGCGGAGTATAAAATGACCTGTGTTTCAATGGGAAATCCCCACGCGGTGATTTTTATTGACGGCGAGGTTAGTAAATTCCCTGTGAAAAAAATCGGTAAAAAGCTTGAAAAGCACTGCCGTTTCCCGAACAGGATGAATGTTGAATTCGCAAGGGTAACGGACAGGAATAATATAGATATGCGTGTATGGGAGAGAGGCACGGGCGAAACTCTTGCCTGCGGTACGGGCTGCTGCGCAACTGCCGTTGCGGCGATTGTTACGGGCAGAGCCGACAATGACATCACCGTACATGTGCTTGGCGGAGATATTGATATTCACTGGTCGGGCAGGCGTGAGGACAGCGTGATTATGAGCGGTCCTGCGGTAACTGTTTTCGACGGTGAAATTGATTTATAAAATTACGGGAGGACACTATTATGAGTATCAGAATCGGACTTATGGGTTACGGTAATCTTTCAAGAGGTGTTGAGGCTGCTATTAAGCAGAGCGACGACCTCGAGCTTGTTGCCGTATTTACGCGAAGGGACCCCTCGTCAGTCAAGGTTAAGACTGAGGGCGTGCCTGTTTTGAGTGAAGGTGAAATCGAGGCTTGGACTGACAAAATTGATGTTCTTGTTCTCGGCGGCGGCAGCGCTACCGACCTTCCCGGGCAGACGCCTAAGTATGCAAAGCTTTTCAATGTCGTTGACAGCTTTGACACTCACGCAAGAATCCCCGAGCATTTTGCAAATGTTGACGCTGCCGCGAAGGAAAGCGGTAAGCTCGGCGTTATTTCCATCGGCTGGGACCCCGGACTTTTCTCGCTTATGAGAATGCTCTCAACAGCTGTTCTTCCCGTAGGTAAAAATTATACTTTCTGGGGACGCGGTGTAAGTCAGGGTCATTCGGACGCAATCAGGAGAATTGAAGGCGTGCAGGACGCAAGACAGTATACGGTGCCTGTTGAAAGCTCCGTTAATTCCGTAAGAAACGGTGAAAACCCCGACCTCACAACAAGACAGAAGCACACAAGGGAGTGCTTCGTTGTTGCAAAGGAGGGCGCTGACCTTGCAAGAATTGAGAAGGAAATCAAGGAGATGCCGAATTACTTTGACGAGTATGACACCACCGTAAACTTCATTTCTCAGGAGGAGCTTGACAAAAATCACAAGGGACTTCCTCACGGCGGCTTTGTTATCAGAAGCGGCGAAACAGGCGAGGGCACAAAGCATATTGTTGAGTTCAATCTGAAGCTTGAGTCAAATCCCGAGTTTACGGGCGCTGTAATTGCGGCGTATGCAAGAGCTGCTTTCAGACTTAATAATGAAGGCGCAACCGGCTGTAAGACAATTTTTGACATTCCCGTTTCATATCTCTCCGCTCTCTCGGACGAGGAGCTGAGAAAGACACTCTTATAATTACAATTAATACTCACAGGAGGATAAAAATATGACAAAAACAAAGCAGCTTTACGAAGGCAAGGCAAAGAAGGTATGGGCAACCGACGATGAGAATATCGTTATTGTTGACTATAAGGATGACGCAACTGCCTTCAACGGACTCAAGAAGGGCACAATTGTAGGTAAGGGCGTTGTTAATAACAAGATGTCAAATTACCTTATGCAGCTTCTTGAAAAGCACGGCGTACCGACTCACTTCGTTGAGGAGCTTTCCGACAGGGAAACCGCAGTGAAGAAGGTTAGCATCGTACCGCTTGAGGTTATTATCCGTAACCGCGCTGCAGGCTCTATCTGTAAGAGATTGGGTCTTGAGGAGGGTATGAATTTTGTATGCCCCTCAATTGAATTTTCATATAAGGACGATGACCTCGGCGACCCGCTTATCAACGGTTATCACGCTGTATCCTGCGGCTTCGCAACACAGGAGGACATCGACACAATCAAAACTTATGCCTTCAAGGTAAACGATGTACTCAAGGAGTATTTTGCTTCAATCGGCGTTGAGCTTATCGACTTCAAGCTTGAGTTTGGCAAGACTGCCGACGGTACAATTGTTCTTGCTGATGAAATTAGCCCCGACACCTGTCGTTTCTGGGATATCAAGACTCATGAGAAGCTTGACAAGGACCGTTTCAGAAGGGACCTTGGCGGCGTTGAGGACGCATATGCCGAAATGATGAAGAGAGTGGGTCTTGACTAATGCAGAGCAATACATATAACTCACCCTTTAACGCCCGTTACGCTTCTAAAGAAATGCAGTATATCTATTCGCCCGATTTCAAGTTCAAGACTTGGAGGAGGCTTTGGATAGCGCTTGCTGAGGCTGAGCATGAGCTTGGACTCAATGTAACGCAGGAGCAGATTGACGAGCTTAAAGCTAACGCCGACAACATCAATTATGAGGTTGCGCAGGAGTATGAAAAGAAATTCCGTCACGATGTTATGAGCCATGTTCACGCCTACGGCGAGCAGTGCCCTAACGCAAAGGGAATTATCCACCTCGGCGCTACGAGCTGTTATGTCGGCGACAATACGGATGTTATCACAATGAGGGAGGCTCTGCTTCTTATCAAGAAAAAGCTTGTAAATGCTATTGCAGGCGTTGCGAAATTCGCTGACGAGTACAAGGATATGCCTTGTCTCGGCTTCACGCATTTCCAGCCGGCACAGCCGACAACTGTGGGTAAGCGCGCGACCTTATGGCTTATGGATTTGGTACTCGACTATGAGGAAATCTGCCATGTAATCGACACGCTTATGCTTCTCGGCTCAAAGGGTACGACGGGTACGCAGGCTTCCTTCCTTGAGCTTTTTGAGGGCGACCACGAAAAGTGCAAGGAGCTTGATAAAAAAATAGCTGAGAAAATGGGCTTCAAAGCCTGTTTCCCGGTGAGCGGACAGACCTACGCAAGAAAGCTTGACACAATCGTCTGCAACTGCCTCGGTCTTATCGCGCAGTCCTGCTGTAAGTTTTCAAACGATTTAAGGCTTCTTCAGAACTTAAAGGAAATTGAGGAGCCGTTTGAGAAAAATCAGATTGGTTCATCGGCTATGGCTTATAAGAGAAATCCGATGAGAAGTGAGAGGATTGCTTCGCTTTCAAGATATGTTATGATTGACGCGCTCAATCCTGCATGGACGGCTTCGGCTCAGTGGTTTGAGAGGACGCTTGACGACTCTGCAAACAAGAGAATTTCGGTCGCTGAGGCATTTCTTGCAACGGACGGAATACTTGACCTTTATATAAATGTAACCTCGGGACTTGTTGTTTATCCCAAGGTTATCGAGGCAAGGCTTATGAGCGAGCTTCCGTTTATGGCAACTGAGAATATTATGATGGACGCAGTTAAAAAAGGCGGCGACCGTCAGGAGCTTCATGAGAGAATTCGTCAGCATTCAATGGCTGCAGGTGCAGTCGTAAAGGTTGAAGGCGGCAAGAATGACCTTGTGGACAGGATTGCAAACGACCCTGCGTTTATGACAACGAAGGAGGAAATCCTTGCGGTGCTCAAGCCTGAGAACTTCGTGGGCAGAGCGCCTGAGCAGACGGCTGATTTTCTCAGTGAGGTTATCGCTCCGATACTTGAGAAGGAGAAGGACCTCCTCGGTGTAAGCGTAGAGATTAATGTATAAACAGGTATAAAGAAAGACCGCACTTTGCTTAAAAGCAAGTTGCGGTCTTTTTGTTGTTTAATTTATTCAGCGATAAGCTCCGCTGATTTTTTCTTTTTAAGAAGTCCGAATGCAACGATAAAGATTGCGTAAACAATAATCCAGCCGTAGTAGCTTCTGCTGATGTGCGTGCCGTTTACAACATTGATAATGATTGCGGCTGCCTTCCTTCCGAGATTAAGAAGCAGCGCAACAATCTGGAAATCGGCGATATACATTCCGCCGTACTTGGAAGCTTGATTGCCTATGAAAAGAAGCGCAAGCATTGCCGCTGCGTAAAGAGCGTAACCGGCAAAGAAGCTGTAAAGCATTGTTCCTGTGAAATCCTTGAGATAGCTTGAGATAACAGGGTACAGACTGTTGAAAAACGGAACGATAAAGAGTATCGAAAGTATGGGAAGCAGCTCAACAAATCTTTCCTTAGTCTGATGTCTGAACAGCTTAATCATTACAAATACAAAAATAACTATCGCCATTTTCTGTACCACAAAGTAAACTACGCCTGCCGAGCGCGAAACTGCATTAACGCTTGCCCATATGTCTGGCGGCATCATTCTGTAGCCGAAGGCTGCGACTAAAAGCCCGTAGTATGTATTGTTTGTATTTGTCATAAAGATATACATAATCAGAGTGAGCACACTGAATATAAGCGCCTCAATAATCCAACCCGCTTTTGTAGGGTCGGCAACGAGGTTAATACAGCGCTCAGCTACATACGAGCCAAAAACTATTACTGCAGAAATAATACAGAAAATTCTGCCTTTAGTTAAATTATCCTTCATAAAAACTCCCCCTTAAATCTGTATTATATACTAAAATTTTTTTCTTGTCAATTTGACAGTTTCTCCGCCGTGATATATTATTATATCAATAATGAAAAGGAGAAAGGTTATGGATATTGAATATTGCAGATACCGCCATTACAAGGGCAATGAGTATGAGGTCATAGCTCTTGCAAAGCATAGTGAAACGCTTGAGGATATGGTGATTTACCGTGATGTAAATTCACCTGAAAAGGTGTGGGCGCGTCCTGCACATATGTGGAACGAAGAGGTTTCGGTAAACGGTAAAACCGTCAGAAGATTTCAGAAAATCAGTAATTAAGCACTGCAAGACTGCTGAAATCTTCGTTCATAGCTTCAATTAACTGCGCCGCATAGGGATAGCTGTAATATCCCGTGTAAAGGTGCAGTTTATTTATGTCGGGAATACTTCCGTCAGCCTCGTTTACCTTGACATCGTCAAAGCAAACCGCTGTGTAAACCCTCTCGTCCTCGTAGTATTCGTCGCGAGTGTATACAAAAATCAGCGAGTTTACCTTGTAGCCGTCCTCGCCGTTATACGCAAAATACGCCTTGACATATTCCGTGCCGTCGTAGCGCTCTGTGTATTCGTCGGCAAGCGCTTTAAGGCTGTCGTAATCAGCCTCTGTTACGGTGCTTTTTGTGAGAAAGCTCAGCACTGTCGGCTTTATTTCCTTTTCGACGGGGGTGATTATAAAGCCGTAGTCGTCAGCATACTGTGTTTCTTTACAGCTTACGCTGACCTTCACCGTGCCGTCTGTTTCAAAGCTGCTCATATCGGTGTAGTAATATATTTCAGCGGCGGTGTTGCCCTCTTTGTCGGTTATTACAAGATTCGCATAGTATTCTTCGCCCGACGACGAAGCCGAATAATCGCCGACGGTCTTTTCATATGAGCTGTCAAGACAGACATAGCTGCTGCCGTACTGGCGGTCGTAAATAACCTCGCTTACAAGCTCAAAGGGGTCAAAAACATCTGCGCTTTCAAGTCCCGATACGGTGTAGCTCAGGGTGTAGCTCTCCTCGCCTCTGAGCTTTTTTGCAAAGCCCATATCGTTTATGTAGTTATAATTCACTTTTATCGTCGCAGTAACGGTGTCCCCGTTTTTCAGATATTCGCATTTGTCAAAGCTCACATCAATATAGTCGGCAATGTAGCCTTCACCGCTGCCTTCTTTGAGTACCTGAGCATATTCCGCGGCGAATTTCTCCCGTTCCTCCGAGCTGTTTTCGAGGTCGTATACAAGTGAGAATATATCAACGCAGTCATATTCGCTGATAGTGCCGTAGCCCTCGTATCCACTGAAGGTTACATCGCTTTTTATGTAGTTTTTCATATTAAGGCCGCTGTTTGCGCTGATGCCGAGAAATACCGCGACGGCAATGATTATAAGCACCGCAAGCGCGGATATTGCCCCTACGGCTTTTTTATTAACAGGCTTTTCCATAATCCGCCTCCGAAATATTATATTACTATTATATATAAAAAATTACAGGAGTTCAATAAATAAATTGAAATGAAAGAGAACCTCACCTAAAAGTGAGGTTCTCTTTCATTTATAACTGGTCCGCGATTGAGTAAATCAAATCCTTTGACTTCTCCCAGCCGAGGCAGGGGTCGGTAATGGATTTTCCGTAAATGCCCTCGTCAACGGATTGAGCGCCGTCCTCAATGTATGACTCAATCATAAAGCCCTTAACCATCTTGTGAATATCATCGCTGTGGCGCATTGCGTGGAGTACCTCG
The DNA here is from genome assembly GCA_902791235.1 of Oscillospiraceae bacterium. Classification (GTDB taxonomy): domain Bacteria; phylum Bacillota; class Clostridia; order Oscillospirales; family Acutalibacteraceae; genus Eubacterium_R. Next base: position 52,378 of record CADAUV010000003.1, on the reverse strand, counting down.
TTTGCAATTCTAATCTGCTCAAGGTAGCGCTTGCCGCTGTTCGAGTGATTTGTGTCAACGATAACAGCAGGGTTTTTATAACCGCCTGTGCAGTACATATCGTGTAAAAATCTTAAATCCTCATAGTGATAGTTCTGGTGATTCTTGCCGTATTTGTCTACGCTTCCTCTCAGTATTGCGTGCGCAAGCGGATTACCGTGCGACTCAACCTCCCATCCTCTGTAAAGGAACAGGTGGTCGCCCTGCGCAGCTTTGATTGAGTTAAGCATAATCGTGAAGTCGCCGCTTGTCGGGTTCTTCATACCGACAGGGATTGTAAGACCTGATGACACGAGCCTGTGCTCCTGATTTTCAACCGAGCGCGCTCCGACTGCAACATATGAAAGAATATCGGAAAGATAGCGGTGATTTTCGGGATAGAGCATTTCATCCGCGCAGGTAAGACCTGTATTTTCAATCGCTTGCTGATGGAGCGCTCTTATAGCCTTGATACCCTCGAGCATATCCGGCGCCTTGTCAGGGTCGGGCTGGTGAAGCATACCCTTGTATCCTGCGCCCGTCGTCCTCGGCTTACCTGTATATATTCTGGGTATAATAATGATTTTGTCCTTAACCTCTTCCTGAACGGGTACAAGCCTTTCAATATAATCAAGCACGCTGTCCGCTCTGTCAGCAGAGCAGGGACCTATAACAAGAACAAATTTGTCGCTCTCGCCTGTGAACACCTTTGTAATCTCGGCGTCCCTTGCCTCCTTGATTTTCACCGCTCTCTCGGAAAGCGGCATCTCCGCCTTTATATCCTTGGGTACAGGGAGCTTTCTCTTGAAATCCGTGTTAGCCATATTGTCCATAAAATCACCTCTGACTAAGTATAATAGTATAAAGTAAAAGGATTTGCAATCCTGCTTTTTAAAGTGTTACACTTTAAATTGTTAAAGCGTTAAAAGAATTATAGCAGAGTAAAATTTAATTGTCAACACTTTAATATGGATTTTTTTCTTTATGTATGATAATATTATTTAAATCATATTATTAAGGAATTATTATGGCGCAGAAAAAAACAGCCCGTAAAAAGAATAGAAAAATCAGGCAGAAACCGGTCAGAACCGGTATGGTTTCCGCCGTTGTAGCGCTTTGCCTTTCGCTTGCGCTTGTCGTAAGCGTGTTTGTTGTTACTTCAAAGCCCGATAGACAGCCGCAGCAGGTTTTTGATTTCGGCAAGGCTGAGGCACAGGGTATTGATGTGTCCGAGCATAACGGTGAAATCGACTGGGAGGCGCTTAGCGGAAAGATTGATTTTGCCTTCATCCGCGCGGGTTACCGTGCTTACGGTAACGGCGTTATCCGTAAGGATGTAAATGCCGAGAAAAATATGGATGCCTGCGAGAAGGCAGGAATACCCTACGGCGTGTATTTTTATTCACAGGCAATAACCGAGGCTGAGGCACAGGCTGAGGCGAAGTTCACATTAACACTAATCAAGGACAGAAATCCACAGCTTCCCGTATTTATTGATTTTGAATACGCCGCGGATTCGGGCGGCAGCCTTACAGGCAGGCTTTATGAAAAAGGACTTTCAAGAGCAAAGGCAACCGATATAGTAAATGCCTTCTGCCAGAAGGTTGAGAAAGCGGATTACCTTTCGGGTGTTTACGCTTCATCAAGTATGCTTGCGCATAAGCTTAATCAGAGCAAATTCGGCGAAAATACACTTGTTTGGGTTGCAGACTATAATTCATCGGTTACATATTCGGTTGATTATACAATATGGCAGTACAGTAAAACAGGGGAGCTTGAGGAAATACAAAGCAAATATGTTGACCTTAATATCTGGTATAATTGACGCCTTTTTAAAAAAATAAAAAAACACTTGCAAAACAGCGTGGAATGTGTAATAATATAACACGCAATCGAGGTGTGGCTCAGTTTGGTAGAGCACTACGTTCGGGACGTAGGGGCCGCAGGTTCAAATCCTGTCACCTCGACCACGAGGCATTGAAAGTCTAAAAAGCTTTCAATGCCTTTGTTTTACGCCGATTTTGGCTTAAACAGGGCGTTTGCGGCACTTTAAGATTTTGTTTTCAAACTGACACAGACTCACTCAAACAATGCTCAAAATGAAAATTTTGGGGTAGATTTGAGGGGTACAAGGGGTACTAAATGGGGTATGAAAAATACTTAGATTATACCTCAATACCGATACAATTTAATAGCAATATATATGCCATCAACTGTTAATCAAAACTGTTGGTGGCTTTTTTAGGTTGTATGACAAAGGATTTCTATTTAACGCATAATTAACAGATAATTCCATATCGGATATACTGTTGCAAAAAGGAGGTGCAAAAATGACATACTTCATATCAGACCTACACTTCGGTCATAGAAATATACTCAGATTTGATTGTCGCCCATTCTCAACGATAGAGGAACACGATGAATATCTCATTAGCCAATGGAATGATACTGTCGGCACTGATGACGATGTTTGGATACTCGGTGATATAAGTTGGTATTCAGCATTGAAAACCGTAAACATTCTGAAAAGGTTGAACGGTAAAAAGCATTTGTGCATTGGTAATCACGATCACAAGCTCGTTAAGAGTGCTGACTTTCAACAGCAATTTGTTGAAATAGTTGACTACAAGGAAATATCCTTCGGCGACGGCACAGGCTTAGTTCTTTGTCATTACCCTATCCCTTGCTACAATAAGCACTTCTACAACTGGTATCATCTGTATGGTCATGTTCACGCCACTTTTGAATGGACTATGATAGAGGACTTTCAAAATCAAATGCGAGAGCAGCATCAAAAGAAAAGCCAGATGTATAATGTCGGCTGTATGATGAAATATATGAATTACCAACCCAGAACGCTTGAAGAAATCCTTGAAGCAAACAATTAAATATACCTATTAATATATACATAGCCACTTGTTTATGAAAATAAGCAGGTGGCTTTTTTTATTTCCAAAAGCAAGGAGGTGTTAATTTGAATAGTGAGCCAATGGAAATAAAAGATATTGACCTTACCCTTATTGATGACTTTCCTAATCATCCGTTTAAGGTTAAGGACGATGAGGAGATGTTGGAACTGGCGGATAGCGTTGCGAATAACGGTGTGCTTCTTCCTGCGCTTGTCAGACCAAAGGACAACGGCAGATTTGAAATGATTTCCGGTCATCGCCGTAAGCGAGCAAGCGAAATGGCAAACATACCTACAATAAAATGTATGGTATGTAATTATGATGACGATACTGCCGCTATCGTTATGGTGGATACCAATTTACAACAGCGAAAGAACATTCCACCGAGCGAAAAAGCGTTTGCGTATCAAATCAAGTTGGAAGCTATGAAACACAAGGTTGGCAGACCGTTAAAAAATTCGGACCCACTGGGACCGAATTTAATCGGAAGTCGCTCAAATGAAGAATTGGCAAGTCAATCTAATGATAGCGTAAGCCAAATAAAACGATATATCCGTTTAACGAATCTCGTTCCTGAACTGCTTGAATTTGTTGATGAAGGGAAAATCGGTATGCGACCTGCGGTTGAGATGTCCTATCTTGACGAGGATGCACAAAGAGATATTGTTGATTTCATTGATGAAAACGAGTGCTTCCCGTCACACGCTCAAACGATTCAGTTACGAAAACTGTTTAACGATGGCAAACTTGACACAAATGTTATCAGTGAAATTCTCTCGGAAGAAAAAGGCAATCAGCACGAAAAGCTTGTTTTTCGTGGGGACAGAGTCAGAAAATTATTGCCCAAGACCTTACCCGCCGAAAGAACGGAAGAATATGTCTGCAAAGCGCTTGAATATTACAATCGTTTTTTGCAAAGGCAGAGAAACCGTGATGAAAGGTAGTGTGGCTACAAATTTTACACACCCCTTCCTTACAATCTAACCCCATTTATTAACCAACAATACCAACCGAAAGATAAGTATGTGTTAGTAATCAACTACACACATAAGGTCTTACAAAATTAAGAAAAGGAGGTGGTTCTGATGGGCTGATTCGCATCTTTGTCTAAATCGGTTTTTGGTAGTACGATGTAGGCAAAGGAGGCGATATTATGAAAAGAATCGCAATAATTGTTTTGACGGTAATAATCGTTATGCTCACAGCTTGCGGAAAGAGTGCAATAGTAAAAAAACAGGATCTTCCTTCTTCGGCTGGTAAAACAGAAATTACAACCGAAACAACCGTTCCTTTAACAACAGAAACTGCAACGGTTGAAGAAACGACAACCGAGCCCGAAATAACCGTAACAACAACCGAGAAAAAAGAGCAAACGACATCAAAGCAAACAACAACACAAAAACAAACCACTACCAAACAAAACACCACTACGCAAAAGCAAACCACAACGAAGCCGAGCACAACGAAGGCGGCAACAACGAAAAAGGAAACAACCACAAAAAAGCCGACTACGACAAAAGCGGCAACTTGCACGAACAATGGCAATCACAGCCAAGCCTGTGGAAATATGGGCAGATGGTTTAATTCCAAAAATGATGTAAAAGCCTATGTTGACAGGGAAATGAAATATTGGGCTGACTTGGAGGAAAGCGGACAGATTACTCGTGAAGAATACTACAAGAAATGCCCGTCGGGTTATGAATGTTGGTCTTGTGCTTATTGCAGCAAGTGGACAGGAAATTTCAAATACTAAAACTAAATACTGAAATAGATTTGAGGGAAGATAATTCACAACGAAAAATCTTCTCTCTTTTTTGTTTCAGGGAAAGGAAAATGCATGGAAAAAATCAAAATGCAGAGTAAAAGAATGATAGCATTCTTGTTATCGCTTCTGATTATTCTTTCAATCACGCCGCTTTCAGTATTTGCTGCAAGCGAAAATTTAGGAAAAGTTGTCGGCGGTAGCGATATGGATATTGATGTTTCGTGGCATTACGGACATCAACTTCACACAACTACAAAAGGCGGAACAACATATCCTATTTTCTGTATTGAGTACGGTACAACAAGTCCATCAAAGTCGTATCTTAAGGCGAGAAAAGCAGGTGCAAACGCCAATGTAATCAAGGCAGCCAAATGGATTTTTGCCGGCTACTATATGGAACACGGCAATTCTATTGATTGGAAAGACATGGCGATGTGTCAAAAGAAGGTCTGGAGCATTATGGGCGACAGTACCTCTTGGGACTTTTCAAGCAGCGACTATGACAAGTGGGTTTCCAACGCTGAAAAGAATATGGAAAGTCTTGACACAAAGCCGTCGTTTCATAACACGAATGTAGGCACGATTACGGCAGGCACAAGCAAAACCATTACTGACTCCAACAAGGTGTTCAAGGACTATCCCGCTTTCACCATCAACAAGAACGGTATTAAAATGGTACACGAAGCGGGTACCAACAAACTTGTAATTACCATTGATAAGACTTGTACGAAAACCTCGTTTAAGATTAACAACGGCGATTACTACAAGGAAAACACGGGCGATGATGACGAGCTACTGCTCTTTTATCCCTACGGCAGTGAGGATTATCAGAAACTCGTATATTCTGCCTACTACGATCCAATTTCGTTTGCTCTTGACGGCAATATTGAGGTGCTCGGCTCTGCCAAACTGAAAAAGACTTCGGAGGATGGCAAGGTCAGCGGCATTAAGTTTACCGTGACAGGCGATGGCTATTCAAAAACAATGACTACCGACAGTAACGGCGAATGGGAACTGAATTATCTTGTTCCCGGTAAATACACCATTACTGAGGAAAGTATTGACAGATACCAACCGCAGAGCAGTAAAACCATTACCGTTAAATCAGGCGAAACAGCATCCGTGTCCTTCGGGAATGTTCTTAAAAAGGGCGATTTGCAGATTACGAAAACCTGCGAGGATGGACTTGTTGAAGGTGTTAAATTCCATTTAACAGGAACATCGCTTTCAGGTGCAAAGATTAACGAATATGCCACTACTAACGCAAGCGGCGTGGCTACCTTTAAGAATATTCTTATCGGTACAGGATATACCGTTGAGGAGGTTGATACGGCTATCCGTTATGTAATCCCTGACAGTCAGACCACTTCTATCAAGTGGAATGAGGTAACTAAAGCGAGCTTCACGAATAAGCTCAAGAAATTCCGTGTTACTGTTACCAAAGAGGATGCCGAAAAGAAAAAGGCACAGGGCGACGCAACGCTTGCAGGTGCCACCTACGGCATCTATGATAACGGCAAACTCATTGACACTTATGTAACCGATGAAAACGCTTCCTTTACCACCAAGTATTATATCTGCGGCGATCACTGGTCAATCCGTGAGATTAAACCCAGCGAGGGTTATTTGCTCAATGATACGGAATACCATGTAGGTGCAGAAGCAAAGCTCTACACGGTTGAGTTTAACGATACCGCCAATACCGTTACCGAGCCTGTTATCAAGGGTAACATCTCAATTATTAAGCATAGCGATGACGGCTCAACACAGATTGAAACACCTGAACCCGAAGCTGAATTTCAGGTCTATCTCAAATCCTCCGGCTCTTATGATAAGGCGGACAAGGACGAAAGAGATATTCTTGATTGTAACGAGGACGGCTATGCGAAAACAAAGAATTTGCCCTACGGCGTTTATACCGTTCATCAGACAAAGGGCAAAGAAGGCAAGGACAAAATGTCAGACTTTGATGTGTTCATTTCCGAGAACGGTAAGACCTACAAGTATCTGATTAACAACGCTCCGTTCACTGCTTATCTGAAAATCACAAAGGTTGACAGAGAAACAGGTAAGGTTGTCCCGTATGCGGGTGCCGGTTTTGAAATCTATGATTCAAACGGCAAGAAGGTATCACAGACCTTCACTTACCCGAAAAAGACAACCATCAGCACCTATTACACCAATTCAGAGGGCTACCTCATTACACCTGAAAAACTCGATTATGGCAAGGGATATTCTCTTGTTGAGGTGCAGGCTCCGTATGGCTATGTGCTTGACAGTACACCTATCAAGTTCGATGTTACCAGAGATAATTCAGAACTTGAAGATGCTCTCACGCTCATTAAGGTAAAGCGTGATAATATCGCTCAGAAAGGTATTATTGAGGTGACAAAATCGGGCGAGGTATTCGCAAGTGTTGAGAACACGGACAATATCTACACACCCGTTTATGAGGTGCAGAACCTTAAAGGCGCAGTGTATCAGGTATTTGCCGCAGAGGATATTAAGACACCTGACGGAACACTCCGTTATCAGCAGGGCGAACAGGTTGATGAAATCACTACGGGAAATGACGGTATCGCTAAAACAAAGCAGCTTTATCTCGGTAAGTACACCGTAGTTGAAAAGACAGCACCTGTTAATTTTGTCAATGCAAATCAGCAGTACGATGTTGAGCTTGTCTATGCAGGACAGAATATTGCAGTAACGAGTACGGCTCTTTCTGTTTACAACGAAAGGCAGAAGGTTACAACTTCTCTTTCAAAGGAAATGCAGAAGGATGAAACCTATAAGCTCGGAATGAACGATGAAATCCTTTCCGTTCAGTTTGGTATCTATGCTGCCGAAGATGTAAAAGCGGCTGACGGCTCGGTTATCCCTGCCGATGGTTTAATCACACTTGCTAATTGCGATAAGGACGGCAACATTGCCTTTGATTGCGATCTGCCTATCGGCTTCAAGTGGTACGCAAAGGAAATTGCTACCGATAAGCACTATATCCTCTCCGATGAACAGCATTTCTTTGATACGGAATATGCAGGACAGGAAACGGCAGTTATTGACATTAATCTCAATGACGGCGAGCCTATCGCAAACAACCTGATTTACGGCAAGGTAACGGGATACAAGATTGACCGTGAAACCGAAAAGCCGATTAAGGATGTTGTTTTCGGTATCTTTAAGGGCGATGAAACCGAATACACCGAAAAGACGGCGATTACAACCGCCACCACCGATGAAAACGGCGTATTTGAATTTATCAATGTACCTTACGGCGCTTGGATTATTCGTGAGCTGAAGCCTGCTGAAAACTATCTTGAAAACGCAGACCTTCATCACTTTGATGTTGAGAGAAACGAAAAGGTTATTGAGATGAACATCGTCAATGACCGTGTTCCCGAAATGAAAACAACCGCTACCATTGACGGCGAAAAGACGGTATGTGCAACGGAAACCTTTACGCTTACAGATACGGTTGAATATCAGCACCTTATCCCCGGCAAAGAATACAAGGTAGTCGGCGTCCTTATGGATAAGTCCACAGGTAAGCAACTTGTTATCAATGGTGATACTTTCAAAAGCGAAGTAACCTTTACTCCCGAAGCTCCAAACGGCTCTGTTGATGTTCTCTTTACCTTTGACGGTAAGAACATTACCACCGAAACCAATATTGTCGTATTTGAAAGCCTTTACAAAGACGGCAAAGAGCTTGCTGTTCACGCTGACATCAACGATGAAGGACAGACGATAACAGTCAATGTGCCTGAAATCAAGACTTCTGCAAAGGCTGATGGCAAGAGCGAGGTTGAGGCAAGTAAGAAAATCACGATTGTTGATACCGTAACCTACAAGAACCTTACTGTCGGCAAGGAGTACGTCATTAAAGGCGTTCTTATGGATAAGAAAACGGGCAAGCCGTTCTCAGTAAAGGGCAAGGAAATAACCGCAAAGGTTAAATTCACAACCGAAAAGAGTGACGGAATCGTTGACGTAACCTTTACCTTTGACGGAAGCGGCATTACCGATGAAACCGAGGTCGTAGTCTTTGAAACACTTTACCGTGAGGGCGTTGAGATTGCAACACACGCAGACCTCAAAGATAAGGGACAGACAGTAAGAATTACCGTACCCGAAAAGCCCGATACTCCCACAAAGACAAGCACCCCGAAAACAGGCGATGAAAGCAACAGAAGAACGCTTGCAACAATTCTCGGTGCTTCGCTTTTCGGTATGCTCTGCCTTGCCTATACCTTCCTTCGCAAGAAAAAGAATGTAAAGGAGGATAATGACAATGAGTGTTAAGGCAATTATCGGCATCGTAATCGTTGTCGCTGTTATCGCTGCTATTGCAGTAATGCAGATTAAAAACAGAAAAAAGTAAACAAACCTATCAGGGCGGCCATGTTGAAAAACTAACCGCCCTATTTCATTAAGAAAGGAATGCTATATGAGTAATTATGAAAATTCAAACAGAGTTATTAGCTTAGAAGCGTTGGAATATGATGCTTCAAAATACAGCAAAAAGGACATTTCCCCGTTCTTTTATCTGACTAAAAAGGGCTTTAAGGAATTATCCGAAGAAACAGAAGGTTCAATCGATGTTATCGGTGATGTTTTTATTAACCGAAAAACACAGAAGGACACCACAAAAAACGGAGAGGTTATTGGAACAGTAAATGTTCCGTACTCCTATGCTTATCTTCGCAGTCACTATGATGCATCTGATAAGGAATATCCTCTTTATAAATCAAAAAAGAAGTGGCGCAGAACCATTGGTTATGCAGAGCTTGAAAGCCATAAATTTGTAAGGCTTGTAAAGGTCGATATAAGATTTATGTTTATTATCCTGCTGCTTCTGCTGGCTCTTATTCCTCTGTTTTTTCATTCGTGTTCCAATGTTGATCCCGTTTCAATTATCACAGGTGATGAAATAACCGAAGCACAGGAAAAAAGCGAGCCGAGCCCAATGTGTTACTATGAACCTTTTCAGGAGATTACTACACTCACAAAAGAAAGCCCTGAAATCTCGTTGGTAAATGTTGCAACGAACGATAAGACTTACTATGTTTCGTATGAAATATATATCAACGGTGTTCAGATGAAAGATGAAAGCGGTAAGGCTTTTTCAACAGGAGCAATTCCTCCAAACAGACAGGTTAACATTAACCTTTGGAATCAACTTGATGCTGGCAATTATCAGCTTGAAGTTAAAGCTACTGATTATGATTATAGCATTTTAACCGAGCTTAATGAAAACAAAGATAAATACAGCGAGAAAGAATACCAATCGCTGTTAAACGAGGCAACAATGCCCGTTCATCACACCTTAAGTACAACACTAATTATTTCAAAATAAGAAAGGATTTTTACTATGAAAAATAAAACCAATTCAAGAGTTATTGCGATTGTACTCGCAATGCTTACTATTATCTCATCTGCAATCCCTGCTTTTGCTGCAGACATGGAGATTTACACTTATGACGGTAACGATATTATCAGTTCCGTTAATGTAACAGCCACTATTGCAGATGGTTCGGACGTGTACGATCCTGAAAACCCCGATGCCGGCGATGACGGCTTCGTTAATGGTAAGATTCAGGTAGGCGTACCCACATCAATCACAATTAACGGCACTACCGATGCAAACGGATATTATGTAGGTTCAGCATCAGGTAAGGTAAAGGGCAACATTTCAGGTGCAACTGTAATCAGCGTTGTACCTGATGACGAAGTAACCCTTACTTCACAGGGCAAAACAGATGTTGTCGCACCTATCGAACAGGACTATACACAGTTTGTTGTTTCAACATCAGAGTATTCAGGTTCAAAAGTCAATAAGTTCGTTACACCGAATTTCAATGACAAGGCAGTCTTTGATGTAACGATTAAGACAAAGGACCTCTCTGCAGGTACTTGGTCAGGCTCTTTCAACTATAACATCTCTGTTGTTAATACAACTGTTGCCGCACTCGGCAACAGAGTAACTTCGTGGAATGTCTCTGCAACAGACGAAGACAATGTTTGGATGTCATATTATCAGGCAAACACCAGACAGGCAACCGCCCCCACCAGAGGCGGCACAACCATTGAGAAATACGAAGATGGCACAGTTGTTGTTTCCGGCACAGGCAAAATGGAAGACGCTGTAAACAAGCACTTCTTTGATCTTGAAGGAATGACCAAGCAGCTCAATATTCTCATCTGGGAGTATTTAGAAGAGAATCTCTCCAATGATGAATACAATGCAATCACCGACATTGTGCCCGAAGGCGCACAGACTTGGTATTATACTGCAGCGCATGTGCTCAACTCCAATCTTTCAGACTATACTACTGCAAGCGATATTGTGAAGAAGTTTAGGGATGCGGAAGATTATGCAATGCGCAGAGTATCTGCTAACGACTATATGTTATACGTTCCCAAGAGAGTAATTGTTATGGATGGTGTAACCAACATTTCAGAAAGCGCATTCAATAGTTGTACGTTCCTTACAGAAGTTGACCTTGGCAACACCATTAAATCAATTGAAAACTTTGCTTTCACCAACTGCTATAACATTGAAGGAATCACTATTCCCGATGGTTGCGAAAAAATCGGAGATGCGTTTAATGTAACACACAAAATTGACGTTATAAATGTTCCTGCAAGCGTAAAAGAACTTGCCGGTTCCGTAGCATTTGCGTATAAGAAGATGGAGATTGATCCTGCAAACCCGTACTATTTCATTGAAGACGGCGTAATTTATACCAAGGACGGAAAAACTCTTCACGGCTTAACCAAAGATTCCTCAAGCGATCTTGTTGTTCGTGAAGGTGTTGAAACCATTAATAATGGTGTGTTCCAGAAGAAGATGGATTCTCTTACTCTTCCGTCAACACTGAATGAAATGGGAAATAATGTCTTTGGTAATTACTCGGATGTTGATGTTATCTGCAAGAGCCAGAGAGGATATGACCTCATGATGGAACTCATCGCAGCTAAAGAGAATACTCCGATGGCGTTTAAAGGCACAGTAACATTATCAATTAATTAACAACAATTATCTAACAACAGTTAACTAAAAAAAGGTATGATGATACGGGCGTTGCAATTATAAAAGATAAGAGTTGCAAATAACCTTATCAAATAACACGCTGGGCGGCCATGTTGAAAAACTGACCGCCCTGTTTTTATTTAAGGAGGAAAACAAATGACCTATTTTAAAAACAATATAGCATCGCTCTTTGGTGTGAAAAGTGCGGTTGTCGCACAGTACCTTTTTGACAACATTTTTGTACTGAATGAAGGCTGCTGTATCGCAAAAAGAGAGGGCAAGGCTTGGTGCAGATGTTCAAAGGTGCATTTAACCAGCGTTTTCCCGTTCTATTCAAGACACCAAATCAGCGATGCTATTGACATCTTGATTGAGGGCAAAGTCCTGAAAAAGAAGCCGTTTGACAAGAACCGTTTTGACCATACAAATTGGTATGCCTTTACGGAATACGGACTTGCCCTTATGACTAAAAACGATGGAGGTATTTAATGAATACAGAAAAAAGAAAATTCGGTGATTATGAGGTGATTCACTCCATAACACTCGGCAAAACAGAAATGATTGTCGGCGAATGTGATTACAAAGAGCCGAGATATGTTTGCTGTGATATTCAGCATACCAATCTGTTACAGTTGCCGCAGAATGACGTTTATGAGAGAAGCTATCTCAAAATCATGAGGGAATTCAGTAACAGAATTTCAGACAGAGTTACCGAACTCGAAAAGGAAGCGCCGCAAACCGAAAAGGTTATTACAGCCGAGCAGTGTATGTCTGTAAATGATTTCAACAACATTGCAGGAATGGTTGTGGTCGTTTCGCCTAAAAGCCTTAAAAGAGAGTACCAGAACGAGAGAAATCAGCTCTATTATGCTGTAAGCGGTAACGGTACAAAAATCAATTCAATGGGCAATGCCGTTTTCTGCTATAACCTTGCAACAAAAGAGCATACCCGTTGGGAACGCTATGACCTACTCGGCGTTATCAAAAAGGACGAGATGCCCGAGTGGGCAAAAGAAGGTCTTGCCGAAGTCAAGAAAATGATTGCGGACAGAAGCAGAGAGGAGGCACGGTAATATGGCTGACGATAAAATCGTTAATGCAGGTTATGTTATTGAACAGGAACTCCATATCAGTAATGCCACGATTGTTCTTGGCGTAAATCCCGACCTTGTTGACAAGAAGTACACTACCCCGTATGTAACTTGGGAATGTGATTCCGAAAAGAAGGACTTTTATTGGGGACATTATTTCAAGGACAGATATGCTGCCGAGCGTGACTTGGCAAAGCGTGGTATGGAGAAGGTTCGCTATTTTGATCGAATTACCGGCTTTCACAAACAGCAGACGGAGCGTGATGAAAGATGAAGCGCTTTTTCGGATACAAGGTTATTCAAAAGTTATCCATTGGTAATATCACTTTCTTTATCGGCTATAACAAATACAGTAAAAGCAAATATGCTACCTGCTTTCGCCGTAACGAAGAAAAGAATTACTCTTGGATACGCTTTTTTGATGACCGCTTCTCTGCTCAAAAGGATATTGTTGACAGAGCATACAGAGAAATCCCTATGCTTGAATATTTAATGAATAAGGAGGAAAAAAGCAATGCCAACAAAACCGACGGTTAATAAATTAAGGGTTTTTGAAAAGCTCAACAAGGCAGGTTACACCGATGAAAAGAGCATTATGAGTATTGATGAAAAAATCATATATGACAAATCTTTTACAAGGGATGAGCTTATCGTTGTTGTTCAGATGAAGGAAGCAGCAAAAAACAAAGTCCTTATTGCTTACCTTGCCGACCCGAATGTTGACCTTACCCCACCGAAGAAGGAGGAAAAGAAATGAGAGAATACACATTAAAACCTCTTTCAAGAGCAGAACAACTCTATGCGTACAAGCAGAGCCAGCAGATTGCAGGTCAAACGGGCTGCTTTGGATATTATCACGGCGATTTCGGTGAAAGCGGCGTGGATTATAACGCTGTCTGGTTCGGTAACAGCAATACTGAAATGACCGATGATTTTCGCAATGATTTAGCTGAAGTTATGGAGGAGTTCGGCAACGAAAGCAAGGCAGTTCATCCCTTTGCAGACAGAAAGGCAATGAGTGCCTTTTGCCTACAAAACCGCAATGCTGCAATGAAAGGTAATTTCAGCGAAGAGTACGGTTTTCGTCTTGATACTGAGAGATACTCATATTTTATTCGTATGGAGCCGCATCAAAAGGGTGATTATGATTTTTATGTTTTTGCTTATGACAAGCGTTTGCTTGACCGCCATATGAAAAAGGCGGCAAAGGATATTAAGTTTATTCGCTCGGATTATTCACTGAAGTTCAAACTTGAAGATGGCGATAAGATTATGATTAAGTATTCCGACGGCGAAACCAAGACGCAGGAGTGCAGATATATTGACGAATACCACACACAAATCGGTGGCAGCATCTATCACATCTGTCAGTTTGCGGAGCTTATTGAAAGAAACAGAGCAACCGTTATTCCTTACCGTGATTCACTACCCGAAAAATGCTATGTCTATGTTGACACTCACGATATTTACGCCATCGTTACCAAAGGCAAAGACGGTTATGAACCTTTTGAGCAGGCAAAATATCCTGATAAGGAAAGGAACCGTGAGTATGTTGCTAAACTCAACAGGGAACTTGGCGTTACCGATAAGCAGGTCGGCGCTATGACAATGGCAGCTATGTTCGGTTGGGCTGACAAGGATGCTGACCCAAGAAGTTTTAACGGAGGGAAAAGCCATAACAATCGCAACAGAGATGATTACGAAAGGTAGGTGCTTCTATGGCAAACAAATATGAATTTATTAAATTCGTCTTTGATGATACCTTAAAAGAAATCACAAAATCGCCTGAAAACTGGCAGTCCTTTCTTTTTTCGGCTTGCAGAAACTTCAAACTCCCGTTTGACGAGCAGCTTTTAATCTTTGCTCAAAGACCGGATGCAACCGCTGTTCTTGAATTTGACAAATGGAATAACCGCTTTGGCAGATGGGTAAACGGCGGTGCAAAGGGTATCGCCGTTTTTGATAATGTCAGAGGAGAAAACCAGCGGCTTAAATACTACTTTGATATTTCCGATACACACGAAACAGAGTTTTCAAAGCCTGTTCCTATGTGGGAATACAAAGCGGAATATGAAGCAGAGGTCATATCCGTTTTAGAGGATAACTTCGGCGAACTTGAAAGGAAAGAAGATATTATTAATGCCGTCTTTTCTGCTGCCGAGAATATGGCTATGGATAATCTTCCCGACTATATCTCCGAACTCACCAATTATGCAAAAGCAGATAGCTTTCTTGAGGATTTAGGTGATGACGCCATTGAGAAAGAATTGAGAGTGCTTGTTCAAAACAGCGTAGCATATATGATGCTTACCCGTTTGGGAGTTGAAACCTCAAATCTTTTTGACAGAGAGGATTTTCAGGGCATTGTTAATTTCAACACACCCGAAGCACTTTCCGTTCTTGGCGAAGCAACAAGCGATATTGCAGAAATGGGACTGACTGAAATAGGAAAAACCGTTCTTACTCTGCAAAAAGAAAATCGCATAATTGCAGAAAAAAGCAAAGATGAATATACTGAAAGCGAAAAAAATATTGAAAGGAGTGCTGACTATGACACAGCCAATCAGTTACACGACGGTAGGTGGAGTTCAGATTCCGAACCTGCTTCTCCCACAGGACAAGACGATTCGTTTTGGTCGTTACGCAGAAGCTCGCAGAGAATTTCTGATGAACCACCACAAGCCGTATTACACGAGCCTGAAACTGCAATGCCAGCTCGACCAACATCTGAAAGAGGCTCAGGACAGAGCCGAGCAGATGGAGGAACAGTTGATGACAACGATGGCAGCTCAAGAGGGCTTGACGGAGAAACTGAAAGCGGAAAATCCGATGACTTGGGTACAGGGCATGAACAACCTGAAGCAGAGAGTTCAGGAGATAGTCATGAACGAAGTGATTTATCAGAGGTAAGCAAAGAATTACCGCCGTTTACAGATGAAGATAAAATTCTGTTTATGCTTCAAAATCCTAACGACGATTTGGCGCATCGAAAGGAATTTTTGGTACAGCGTTGGAGCGAATTAAGGAATACTGATGAAAAAGGAAGATATATCTCAACCGTTTACGGAGGATTACTGAAACAGTTTAATGTTGACGGCGTTGAAGTGGGATACCACTATGAACCAGAGGGACTTTATTTATACGAGGGAACTTATAAATCTCGTACAAAGGAGTCCCTTTTTTCGTGGAATTTAGTCGCTGAACTTATAGACCAACTCATCAAGGAAGGCAAATACTATCAGCCCGAAAAGAAAGAGCCTGAATCTGCACAGATTGGTTTTTTCGATTTTATTGATAATGCAGTACCAGCCGAACAGACAGTAGCAGAGCCTGAACAGGTATCCTTTTTTGCAGACTTTGGTATTTCACAGCAAATTATTGATGAAGCGTTATGTATCGGTGCAAATGACAGAAACAGCACGCTTGATATTGCTATGTTCTTCCGCAGGGACAGAGGAACGGAATACAATGCTAAATTCCTTAAGTCCCATTACGGTACCAACGGCGCAGGCTTCTTCTTTGACGGAGAGCAAATGTCCGTTTGGTATGACGAGAACGGTATCAATATCGCCAAAGGCAATACAGCTCAAAAGTCATCTGCAACACATCTGACTTGGAAACAGGCGGCGAAGCGTATTCGCGAACTGCTTGACCTCGGAAGATTTATGCCGCAATATCAGCTTGATAAGATTGATGACTATGAACTTTCGTATGTTGCCGAAAGAATAGTCTTTTTCCTTCGTGATATGGATAAGGACAGTAAGGAGCGTTGCTTCCCGTCTTTATACGAAGCATTAAACGGAGTTTATGGCTATCCTGATCAGGTTGAAATCGTTAAGGGTGCATTATCAAATCCCGATACCTTTAATGACCTTGACAACGACTATATCGAGTTTATGGATGACCGCAGGCGTGGAACTATCAGTGGACTACCTCGTTATTCTTTCAAGTATTCTCCCGAATATGTATATGAAATAATGCAGGGTATGTCGCTTGAAAAAGTGCCGTTCAAAGCACAGGCAGGCTTTAACCCCGACAGACAGTATTTCATTACTAACGATGAAATAAATAAGCTGCTCCGTAGAGGTTCTTCCGTTCAGTACGGTAAATACAGAATTTACACCTATTTTGTTAATCATCCCGATTTGCAGGATAGGATAAAAATGCTTAAGGATGAATACGGAACGGGCGGCTTTGGTGATGGAAATGACAGCGAAAATCACGATGCCAAAGGTATTTCGTTCAGCCACGGTAACAGTATGGAGCCTTATGCAAAGGTGTTCCTGAAATGGAACGATATTGCAAAGCGAATAGATACGATGATAAAGGCAAACACCTACTATTATCCCGAAGAAATTGAAAGGATACCTGACATTGAAAAGGATATTATTGCAAGTGAGATTGTGAATTTCTTTGAACTTGCACCCGAAGAATACGCAAAGCCATTTTCAGCAGACACGGAGCCGTATAACAGAGAAAAGGTGGTTAAGGCGCAACTTGATAATCCGCAGGCGCTTGACGATATTGACCGTATGATGTCTGACGCACTTACCTTAATGGATAAGAGCAACGAGCGTGATTACAAATGGCATCAGGAACAATATGACAACTTTGTTGCTTTCAAAAACGGCGAGTATCATCCCTATGCTGTTCCTGAACAGAAAGCATCGTTACCAAGACCGACTAAATTCTCACAACCAACCGAAAAAGAAACGCCTAAAGAAACAGAGCCGTATATCATCTGCGAATGGAGTGAACACGAAGGCTTTGAGGACGGAAAACGCTATACCGTTCCAGAATTTGACCGCTTAATGAGAGAAGCAGACGAAGAATGGATACGGAAAAAGGCTGCCGAAATCGAGCGTAACGGTTCCTTTGAAAAGGCTCTTGAAAATGATGATTACGCTCACCAAGGCTATGCTAAAACGAAATTCACTCTGTATATGCCTGACGGTAAATCATATACCGAAAGGCAGGATATTGGTGACGGCGATGGCGGCGTCATTGACTTTCTCCGTCAGTATCCCTCATACAACGAGGTGGTTGCTGAACTTGATAAGTTGATGTATCCCGATGAAACCGAACTTATTGCCGTAAACAACCTTCTTGCTGCTTGTAAGATTGACGATATGGTTGTTGAATTTGAAGGTGATACGATTGTCGCTTCTGATAGTGACGGCAATAAGTGGAAAGGCGCTGAATTGTATCAGTTTCTTCTTAACGAGGCGCTAACCTTCGGTGCAGACGGTAAACTTGTTGAGGGATTAAGCGTTGATGAACGCATTATCAATAGTGTGCTTGACTATGCAAAGAAATACGGTGTTGAGCCTGAACTTGTTGATGACGGTATATCACCGATATGGAAGTCATATACGCAGCTTAAAGCACAGTATCCCGATGTCATTATCTTTTCAAGACTCGGCGATTTCTATGAGGTTATGGGCGAAAATGCAAAGGTTGTTGCAGAGGAACTTGACCTTGTGCTGACAGGCAGAACAATTAATACTGCAACGGGAGAGCGTACCCCGATGTGTGGTGTACCTGCTCACGCTGTTGATTCATATATTTCCCGCCTTGTCGCTAATGGTCATAAGGTTGCGATTGCCGAAAGTCAGGAAGTCAACAGGGTTGTCGCTCCAGGCAGAACGCAGGAGCTTCCTCCCCTTGAAAGAGCAAAGCAGTTAATCAATGAGTACCGACACGAAGAATTCGGTTATGATGACAGTGCTGATTTCAGCAACTTATCAAATGTTAATCTGGCTACAACCGAAACTGAGGATGGAAAGCACACGATTGATGTTAATGTTGATTTGGTTCATTTTGAGGTCGTTCAGTTTCTTGACGGTAACAGAGTGGAGGTTACCACTTATGACAGCCTTGAGGAGTTAATCAATGAAGTGTTAGAAAACATTTCCTTTGACGATCTTGTTTTTACAAAAGATTTAGAAAAAATAGTTGAAAGTCTTAACAAAACATTCAGCGATGCAGACTACGGACGTTATACTGTTCACTACGGTTATGAAAGTTCGGGCGAAGGGACAAAGTGGGCAATCGTTGATAATGAAACGCACGATTTCTATATTGACAGCGACAACCTTGTTCATGCCTTTGATACCAAAGCAGAAGCAGTTGAGTATCTTGAAAGTCTTGGGTTAGATAAAGAGGTCACTCTTGCAGGGCGCCTTGTTGCCTTTGCAAAGGATACCGACTTTTATGATTATGCTGATAACCTTGAAATCGGCGAAACAGACGAAGATGCTATCAGAATTATGTCTGAACATCTTAACGATAAAACCTTTTGTGAGGGCGTTATCAGTTATCTTTCAGACTATGCTGCAGAACGAAGCATTGACGCACACGAAGCACAGCAGACCTTTGACACTCCCGATTATAGCCGTGTTGAAGAAATACAAAGTCTGATTCACGACTTAACGGAGCATACGGCTACGCTTGAAGATAAGGCGGAGCCTGACCATTCGGATATGATTGGCGATGAAATTGTCATTGACGGCTCGCACTTTATCATTGAAGAAGTTAAGGGCGACTATGTTTCAATGCGTGATGTTACCTTTGCAGAAAACGCAGGCTTTCCTATCTTTCGCAGAGAGCGTATTGAGGATATATTCCCGTTACTGCCCGAAAAGGAAGAACCTGTTGTTGAAATACTCCCTGCACCACCGCAGCAGCCGAAATCAAAGGTGCGTACCTTTGACCTTCACCCTGAAATACCACTTGAAGCAAGGCACAATTACAACTTTGCCGAAAAGGATATTGAGAGTGTAGGCAAAAAAGAACGCTTCCGCAGAAATATGGAAGCGATTAATGTGCTGAAAGAGTGTGAGTTTGAAGGCAGATTTGCAACGCCTGAAGAACAGGAAATCTTGTCGCAATATGTCGGTTGGGGCGGAATACCAGAGGCGTTTGACCCGAACAATTCCGCTTGGGCAGATGAATACAAGGAACTCATTGTTGCTCTTTCTCCCGAAGAATATGACGCAGCAATGGAAAGCACCTTAACCGCCTTCTATACCCCTCAAACAGTTATTGCAGCGATGTATAAGGCACTTCAAAACTTGGGATTTAAGCAGGGCAATATCCTTGAGCCTTCGTGCGGTATCGGTAACTTTATCGGTATGCTTCCCGACTCAATGAAGGACAGCAAGATGTACGGTATTGAGCTTGACAGTATTTCTGCACAGATTGCACAGCAGTTATATCAGAAATCATCGGTGCTTGCTTCGCCGTTTGAGGAAGCAATCTTGCCCGACTCATTCTTTGACGCAGTTGTCGGCAATGTACCCTTCGGTGATTTTAAGGTTGCGGATAAGCGGTACGATAAAAACAATTTCCTTATTCACGATTACTTTTTCGCAAAGTCCCTTGATAAGTTAAGAACGGGCGGCGTAATGCTGCTTGTTACCTCAATGGGTACAATGGATAAGGAAAACTCCAATGTGCGAAGATATATCGCACAGAGAGCAGACCTGCTCGGCGCTATCAGACTTCCTAACGATACCTTTAAGGGTAATGCCGGAACAGATGTTACCTCGGATATTCTTATCCTTCAGAAAAGAGATAGAATTGTCAACGAGGAACCCGACTGGTTAATGCTTGATAATACAGAAGACGGTATCCGTATGAATAAATACTTTGTTGACCACCCTGAAATGATTATGGGTAATATGGTAATGAAATCAGGCAGATTCGGTCCCGAACCGACTTGTGAGCCGTTTGAGGACAGAACGCTTGAGGAGCAACTCAATATTGCCATCCGTAATATTAAGGGTGAAATTACAGAGTATGAAATCGACGAGGAAGAAATTGAGGATGACCGTCAGTATTTACCTGCTGACCCGACAGTACGCAATTTCTCATATACCGTTGTTGACGGCACAATCTTTTATCGTGAAAACTCTATGATGAAAGAGGTTAAGGTGTCGGCGACTGCTGAAAACCGTATCAAAGGCTTAATCAATATCAGGCAGAGCGTCAGACGGCTCATAGAACTGCAAACCGAGGACTATCCCGAAGAAGAAATACAGTCCGAACAGCAGAACTTAAACGAGCTATACGACGGGTTTACAGCAAAGTACGGACTTATCAATTCCCGTGCTAACAAGAGCGCTTTTGCCGATGACGGCTCCTACTATCTGCTTACTGCATTAGAGGTGCTTGATGATGAGGGCAACCTCGAACGCAAGGCGGATATGTTCACAAAGCGAACTATCAAACCCCATATTCCTGTTACAAGCGTTGACACCTCTATTGAAGCAGTTGCAGTTTCAATGGGCGAAAAGGCAGAACTTGACGTAGAATATATGATGCAGCTTACGGGTAAAACAGAGGAAAAAATCGCAGATGACTTAACAGGCATTATCTTTCTTAACCCGATGTATTCCGAGGACAGACCAGCCGAAAAGAAATATCTTATGGCTGACGAATATCTGTCAGGTGATGTCCGTGCTAAACTGCGTGTGGCTGAAAATATGGCAAAGGTTAATCCTGCCTTTGAGGTTAATGCAGAAGCACTACGCAAGGTGCAGCCGAAGGACTTAACGGCAAGCGAGATTGATGTCAGACTTGGCGCTACTTGGCTGCCGACAAAATATATTCAGCAATTCATCTTTGAACTGCTTGACCCGCCGTATTATTACTCCTACAAAATCAAAGTGAACTATTCGCACTATACAGGTGAGTGGAACATTACGGGTAAGTCCTCCGATAAGAGTAATGTTAAAGCAAACAGCACCTACGGTACTACCCGTATCAATGCTTACAAAATCATTGAACAAACCCTCAACCTGAAGGATGTGCGTATCTTTGATTATGAGATTGACGATAACGGAAAGCGAACGCCGGTCCTTAACAAAAAGGAAACGGCTATCGCACAGGCAAAGCAGGAACTCATTAAGCAGGCGTTTAAGGATTGGATATGGAACGACCCTGACAGGCGAACGGAACTCACCCGTCTTTACAATGACAAATTCAATTCTATCCGACCTCGTGAATATGACGGAAGCCATATTACCTTTAGCGGTATGAATCCCGAAATCTCTTTAAGACCGCATCAGAAAAACGCTGTTGCTCATATACTTTACGGCGGCAATACACTCCTTGCACACGCAGTCGGTGCAGGCAAAACCTTTGAAATGGTCGCTGCAGCACAGGAGAGCAAAAGACTTGGCTTATGTACCAAGTCTTTATTTGTTGTCCCGAATCATTTAACAGAGCAATGGGCGGCGGAATATTTAACGCTGTATCCGTCTGCTAATATCCTTGTCGCTACCAAAAAGGACTTTGAAACAAAGAACAGAAAGACCTTCTGCGGTAAGATTGCTACGGGCGATTACGATGCAGTTATCATCGGTCATTCGCAGTTTGAAAAGATACCTGTTAGCGTTGGACGGCAGATATATCTCATTGAGGAACAGATTAACGATATTGTCAGAGGTATTGAAGAAGCAAAGCGGAACAATGCTGAAAACTTTACCGTCAAGCAGATGAAAAAGACACAAAAGAGTCTTGAAGCAAGGCTCAAAAAGCTCAACGACCAGACCCGCAAGGATGACGTTGTTACCTTTGAGGAACTCGGCGTTGACCGTCTTTTCATTGACGAGAGCCATTACTACAAAAACCTTTTCCTTTATACCAAGATGAGAAATGTCGGAGGTATTGCTCAAACAGAAGCACAAAAGTCAAGCGACCTGTTTATGAAGTGCCGCTATCTTGACGAAATCACGGGCGGCAAAGGCACCGTGTTTGCAACGGGAACTCCCATCTCAAACTCTATGGTTGAGTTATATACCATACAGAGATACTTGCAGTATGAAACCCTGCGCCGTCACGATTTGCAGCACTTTGATGCGTGGGCATCCACCTTTGGCGAAACCGTAACAGCAGTTGAATTAACGCCCGAAGGAACGGGATACAGAGCGAAAACCCGCTTTGCTCGTTTCTACAATCTCCCCGAACTGATGTCAATGTTCAAAGAGGTTGCGGATATTAAAACAGCCGATATGCTTACTGACAGTATTACGGTTCCGAAAGCAAACTACCATAATGTCGCTGTTAAGCCGTCAGAGATACAGCAAAAGATGGTTGAATCACTATCCGAAAGAGCAGAAAAGGTGCGAAGCGGCGTTGTTAAATCGTGGGATGACAATATGCTCGTTATCACCAATGACGGCAGAAAGCTTGCACTTGACCAGCGTATGATTGACCCCCTGCTTCCCGACTTTGACGGCAGCAAGGTTAATGCTTGTACCGATAACATCTTCCAGATATGGCAGGATAACGCAGACAAGAAATCAGCGCAGTTAGTATTCTGCGACCTCTCAACGCCGAAGTCTGACACCTTTTCCGTCTATACTGACATCCGAGATAAGCTGATTGCAAAAGGTATTCCCGAAAGCGAGATTGCCTTTATACACGATGCTAAAACGGAGGTGCAGAAAGCGGAAATGTTTAAGAAAGTGCGTAAAGGTGAAATCCGAGTGCTGCTCGGCTCAACGCAAAAGATGGGTGCAGGTACCAATGTTCAGGACAGATTAATTGCTCTGCACGACCTTGATTGTCCTTGGCGTCCTTCCGATTTGGAACAGCGTTCAGGCAGAATTATCCGTCAGGGCAACAGCAACGAAGAGGTTGAAATCTTCCGCTATGTAACCGAACAGACCTTTGACGCATACCTTTATCAGCTTGTTGAGGGTAAGCAAAAATTCGCAAGTCAGATAATGAGTTCTAAATCTCCGGTGCGTTCCGCAGAGGATATTGACGAAACGGCTCTGTCTTATGCTGAAATCAAAATGCTTGCTACGGGTAATCCGTATATCAAAGAGAAGATGGATTTGGATATTCAGGTGCAGAAATTACGCCTGCTTAAATCAAATTATCTTTCGGAGCGTTACTCCCTTGAGGACAAAGTGTTAAAGGAATTTCCGCAGAAGATTGCCGAATATGACGAGCGTATTGCAGGGCTTGAAAAGGATATTGTTACTGCCAAGAAAAACCCGAAATCTATCGGCGATACCTTTGTCGGTATGGTAGTAAACGGTGTTCCTTATTCCGAAAAAGCAGACGCAGGTCAGGCAATCATTGATGTTTGTAAAACGCTTCCCGACACACAGATTTATCCTCTTGGCGAGTACAGAGGTTTCAAACTCTCGGTGCATTATGAGCCGTTCTCACATCAGCACAGGGTAACGATTAAGGGTACAATTTCTCACGAAGGTATCCTCGGTACTGACGCAATCGGTAACATTACCCGTATTGATAATGTGATTGACGGCTTGGAGGATATGCTCACAAGGACAAAAGCACTTCGTGATACCACCGAAACGCAGCTTGCAAACGCAAAGGAACAGCTTGAAAAGCCCTTTGCAAAGGATGAGGAGTTAAAGCAAAAGGAAGCAAGGCTCCGTGAACTTAACGCCCTTCTTAATGTTGACAAGCGTGAAAACGAAATGGTTGATGAGGAGCCCGAACAGGATGAAAGCACACCCGTCAGAGATGACAAGGACAGAGATGAACGATAAAACCAATCGCAATTCCATCAGTTTTATGTTATAATAGATTATACTAAAGTCATATAATTATTTTTATAACTAGGGGATGTGGTTTTATGTGTATAGATAGCAATTTGTATGATCATAAAGTTGTTAGAGATGAACTTATAAGAAATACTATCGCCGCCTCCGTAAGCATGATTCCTGTTGCGGGTGGGACGCTTTCCTTACTGTTTGATAAGTACCTTCCAAGTACAGAACAAAAAAGAAGAGACAAATTTTTAAATGATTTGTCGAATGACTTAGAATCACTTCCAAACTTGATTACACAAAGAATATTAAATTCAGAAGAGTATCATAATATTTTGCTTAAAACATTTAAATCAATATTAGAGGAAGATAAAACAGAAAGAATTAATGGATATAGAAATATACTCATTAATGCAGCTAATGACGAAGCTCCAAACTTCAATGAGATAGATTATTTCTATAAATTGCTTGGAGAGTTAGTTGTAGACCAAATAAAAATATTGCATCTTTTCTATTTAAGAGATTGTAAAGAAACAATATGGTTTACTGATATTTATGATTATATTTATTCTAAATGGAAAGAATTTGATTCAAATTATTGTAAAGTTATTATTCCTGAAATGATGAGATATGGTATTATTACTAATTCCATAGAGTCAAAAAGAGAGTTCGGAGATGGTTATCACTTAACGAACTTTGGTAAGCGTTTTATCCTATATATTTTTTCACCCATTGAATTGTGAGTTAATATATCAAAAAAGAAAAATAAATTAAAACGAGGGATACACAATGAATATTGAAGACATTTATAAAGATAGAGAAGTACAAAGAGATGAATTGATTAGAAATCTTGCAATTGGCTCAATAGGTATGATACCTATTGCAGGTGGTGTTCTTTCATTATTTTTGGATAAGTATTTACCTAGCACACTACAAAAACGGCGTGAAGATTTTTTAAATAGTATTGTAAGAGATATGGAATCTTTGCCTGACAATACTGTTGAGAGATTACTAGAATCAGATGAATATCACACACTTTTAATAAAAACATTTCGTTCAGTTTTATTGGAAAATAAGAAAGAAAAAATAAACTGTTTTAGAAACATCTTATTAAACGCTGCAGTATGTGAATTCATTCCTAATGAAGTCGATTTTTATTTGAAATTGCTACAAGAACTATCTATTGATCAGGTGAGAATTCTTCGCTTAATTTATCTTAAAGATTGCAAAAAAGAAATAGCATTTAAAAATATCAACCAATATATTGATAATAATTGGAGTGAGGTTGATAAAAGCTATAGATTTGCATTAGTTACAGAGTTAATGAGGTTTGGAATAATTAAATACGATGAGCAAAACAACGGAGAACACCGTTTAAATCCTTTTGGGGAGCGATTTATTAAGTTCATTTTTAGTCCCATTGAAGAGTAAATATGGAATACAGCCGCCAGGTTTTTTAAAAATCTGGCGGCTTTTTCTGTTATTAGGAGGTAACTTTATGAAATTAACAGAAGAACAACTGAAAGCCAAACTGTTTTCCAAACTGCAAAAGGACTATAACGCCTTTCTTGATAAGCTGCTTAATGGCGATAGAGAGTTGCTGAAAAGCAGCGTAAAAGAATTATCTGTAAAGTCTGACATGATGCTTGAATTTGAATATTTCTTTCCCCTCGATGGTAAGTCCTTGCGGTCAGTTTGCAACAAAAAGAAGCCGCTTGATTTTCTTTACAAGGAGTGGCAAAAGGATGATGAGCTGCGTACTGAGGACTTTCATTATGCCATCAGCGAAATAGCCGAGCGTGAAGCAAATCGAATTGCAAAACAAAATTCAGAACCTGAAAGGTAGGTGATATTTATGGCAAAAAGGAAATCGTTAGAGGACAGAGCATACGAAAAAGTTCAGCGTGAATTTGATGAATATATTGCTGACATCAAAACAAAATCGCCCACAGAAATTGTTGAGGCGGCTTATGAGATAACCTATAAGCAGGAAATCCTTTGTATGTTTGAGTGCGAGGGTGCTTTCAATGACAAGCAGAGTGTGGCAATACTCAAAACCAAAAACGCCCTTGATTATCTGTATAATGAGTGGCTTGATTTTGATGGCTCGGTAGTTGATACGCTTCGTGATAGCGTGAACCTGGCGATTGAAAATCAAATTGATTACTTCAAGAAACAGGAAGAAAGGGATAGCAGATAATGGGCTATATATCCCCTGAAAAGCTAAACGAAGCGAAGCACCTTGACCTTCTAACCTACCTTCAAAACTATGAGCCTGATAATCTTGTCAGGGTATCAACGGGTGTTTACTCCACCCGTGAACACGACAGCGTTAAGATTTCAAACGGTATGTGGTATCGCTGGTCGGCGGGCATCGGCGGGAGGTCAGCACTTGATTATTTAGTCAAAGTGAGGGAGTTATCCTTACCCGAAGCGGTAGAAAAAATACTCGGTAGTGTTGCCGAGCGCACACCCGTTTGGGTAAAGACCGAACCGAAAAAGAAACCTAAAAAACTTCTTTTACCCGACCTTACGGACTACCCTGATACTGTTCCTCACTACCTTATGTATAACAGAGGAATAGACTCAGAGGTGGTTGACTACTGCTTTGATAAAGGACTTATCTTTGAAAGCCTACCCTATCATAACGCTGTTTTCGTTGGGTATGATGAGTATCATATACCTCGATACGCAGGGTTCAGAGCGAGCAACTCAGAACGCATAATGGGTGACTGCTCGGGTAGCAATAAGGAGTATTCCTTCCGCTTAATAGGTAGTGAACAGAGTAATAAAATTCACCTCTTTGAGTGTGCGATAGACCTGCTATCCTATGCAACCTTACTCAAAATTAAGGGTAGTAATTGGAAAGATTACAACCTTATTTCTCTTTCCGGTGTGTACCAACCAAAGAAAGATATTACCCAAAGCAAGCTACCAATTACCCTTGTTAAATACCTGAAGGAGCATCCTCATACGGATACAATCTACCTTCATTTTGACAATGACAGAACGGGCAGACTTGCTACCAAAGCCATCCAAACCTTAATACCCAAAGATATAAAAGTGATTGACAATCCCCCTCCTATCGGAAAAGATGTCAACGCTTTTTTACTTTATCTGAGGGACTATTCAATACCATCAAAACAAAAAATCAGGAGTACAAATCAGGAGATTTCCAGATAATGCGAAGAAACGCATAAATGCGTTGCGTTGTCTTAACGAGCAGACTGTTTGTAGCCACAAAAGGCTCCAAACAGTTCTCGTTAGGGGAAAATCTTCCCCTAATACCCCTGAAAAGAAAGGACAATATCACTATGAAACTTTTAATATTTTTAATCGGCTTTATTCTGGGCGGCGCATCAGGAATTATGACAATGTGTCTTGTTCAGATTAACCGTGATACCGAAGAACAATTAAGACGGGAGGAGGTGAAGAAAAATGAGAATCAGTGTTAAACGAAACGATGAGGCAGATGTTACCGTCACCGAACATATTCCGATGATGAAACTTTTGATGGATTTGTCGGCGGTGCTTGAAACCGAGAATAACAATCACGAAAAAGTGATGTCGGTGATCGCACGGACTATGATTGAACGATATTCCTTAAAGATTTTTTGTATGCTGCTCGGTTATCATATTGTTTATACCTATGAAGAATATGATGACGCACTCTATGATGAAGATGTAATTGATTGGGCGTATGATATGGAAAATCTGAATCATTATCCGATTGTTATCAACAATACGGAATATGATGAGGAGTCTTTGTTCATCAATACCTGCCCGCCGAGTGATATTAATGTCTTAGCAAAATACTGTATGAATTTAATGGAGCAGGAAGATGAAAAACAAAACAGATGAGATACACATTCGCCTTACTCACGAAAAGAAAAAGGAATGGAAAAAGAAAGCCGCAGAATGTGGTCTGACATTGTCGGGATATATCAGCTCTCTCGTTGAAGGACACATCCCGAAAGAAAAACCCGATGCGGAATTTTATATCCTTATGAGGCAAATGTCATCTGCTTGTAACAACATTAACCAGCTCGCAGTAAAAGCAAACTCGCTTAACTTTATTGACGCTCCTATGCTAAATAAAATCCGAGAGGATTTGCAGAAAACGCAGAACGCTTTATTTGAAAAATATATTGCGCCTGACAAGGAGGAGTAACATATGGCGGTAACAAGACTGTGGAAGGTTGAAGATAATTTGAAACGAGTGCTTGATTATGCAAAAAATCCTGACAAGACTGAAAAGGATAAATACTCTGTTGATGAATTGCAAGCATTAAAAGATGTCCTCACCTATGCAAAGGATGAAGAAAAAACCGAACAGGAATTTTATGTATCCGGCATTAACTGTGATGCAACTCTTGCCCGTGAGCAATTCATAAAGGTTAAGGAATTGTATAACAAGACAGACGGTATTCAAGCGTATCACGGATATATGAGTTTCAAACCCGATGAAATCACTCCCGACCTCTGCCACGCAATAGGAATTAAATTTGCCGAGAGAGTCTGGGGAGATAGATTTCAGGTTGTGGTTACAACACATCTGAATTCCCACTGCCTTCATAATCACTTTGTCATAAATTCCGTTTCGTTTGTTGACGGAAAACGTATGCACGGAAACGAAGTGTCTTGGAAATGTTTTCGCCACATTGCCGATGATGTTTGTAAGGAATATGGCGTGTCAGTTATTGAAAATCCTGAAACGCATATTGATTCTCGCTATTTAACAATGAAAGACAAAGCAGGTGTGCCGACAAGATATAATCTCGCCCGTGCAGCTGTTGACGAGGCTATTGCATATAGCAGAACGCTTGGCGAATTTCAACAGCATTTACGCTCAATGGAATATAGATACAACTTGAGTCCAAACCGAAAGTATTGGACAGTTACTCCCAACGAGGACGGCAGACCAATCCGTTTATACCGCCTTGGCGATGAATACACAAACAGAAGAATTAAAGAGCGTATACAAGAGAACGCACGAAACAGAACCTTTCTGCAAGGCTTTACGGGATACACACCGCCACCGTATCATCCGCAGTATGATATTCGCAGAGTAAAAGGCAGTCTGTACAACCTTTATCTTTACTACTGCTATCGGCTCGGATACTTTGACAAGCCGGAAGAAAGGCAAACACCGCATAAACTTCATTATCTCTTGCGAAAGGACTTAATGAAGGTTGAAAAATATTCACAAGAAGCAAGGCTGCTCGGTAAGCATCACATTGAAACTACCGAGCAGCTTGTTTCGTATAAAGAGTCTTGTGAAAAGGAAATGGAAGCCTTAACTACTGAACGAAAACACCTGAGAAATAATGAAAGGCATAAAGGCATAAGCGAGGTTGAACGCTCAGAGATTAAGGATAAGATTTCTAATATTTCACAAAGGCTCGGCGAACTCCGCAAGGAGATTTCACTCTGTGAGGATATTGCTGCACGTTCCCAAGAGTTAGAAAAGCGAGTTGAGCAAATCCGAACAGATGATGAAAGAGCACCAAAACAAAAGGAGGAAAAGTCTTATGAGCAGCTCAAGTGATGCAGCCGAACAGGTTGTGAGATTATCGCTTGAGGGCGTTGAGGTTGCTGCAAAGATTACGGGCGAAGCGGCCCGTGATATTGCAGGACTTTTAATTGCCGCCCTTAAAAATCCGAAAAGCTCAAAAACAAAAGGTAAAACAAGACTTACCAAAATGCTCAAATCAGGTAAAGAACTCAAAGTTTTCTCCATCTCACAAAAGGACTTGGAAAAGTTTACCCGTAACGCAAAGAAATACGGTGTCCTTTATACAGTCCTTCGTGACAGAACCTCTACCGATAAAACAGCCGAGGTTGATATTATCGCAAGAGCCGAGGACAGTTCTAAAATTCAGAGAATTATTGAACGCTTCGGTCTTAATCTTACCGATGATGAAAAGGCTACTATTGTCAATGAGTCGGAGAAAGAGCTTTCCCAGCGTAAAGCAAAGGAAAAAGATAAACCTGAAAAGAGCAAGGCAGACTTGATTACCGAACAGGCTCTCGGCAAGCCTATTCAGAGGGAGGAAAACGAAACTGAAAACCCTTCCTTAGCAAAGACAGAAAAAAGCCCTCTGTCCGAGCAAAATTCGTTGAATACGCAGAAACCAAGAACGCTCTCTGATAAGGGTGCTGCCAAAGAATCTGTACGGGAAAAGATTGACCATTACAGAGTACAGATTAAGAAGCAGAAGGAACAGCAGAAAGCGCTTGACATTGAGGTTGATGAGCCGAAGAAAACCACGCCGAAGGTTATCGAGCATAAGCAACCCGACATCAAAATTAAAGATAAAAAAGAGAGGTAAAAATTATGGCTAACTACCATCCGAAGCGTAACGGCTTCAACAGAAACAAATCAAATGAACCCCGTCAGCAGATGACAAAGGAGGAATACGCTCTCAAAAAGGAAGAAGAGCGTAATGCCGCCTACTCAATGATTGACGAAGGCTTCAACAACATTCTTCAGAGTCCGGAAAGCTTTATGCAGTATCTTGATACTCAGGCAAGACTTGACAGATACTCCGTTGCAAACACGGTTCTCATTATGCAGCAGCTTCCCGAAGCGACACAGCTTAAGGACTATAAGGATTGGAGCGAAACGGGCGTTACCGTTAAGCGTGGTTCAAAGAGCCTTATGATTCTTGAACCGAAGGAATACTCCCGTGAAAACGGTTCTGTCGGTATTTCCTACAATGTGAAAAGAGTCTTTGATATTTCACAGACCAATGCACGCAGAAGGAATACTCCTACTGTTAATCACGATCCGGCAAAAATTGTTTCGGCTATGCTTGAAACAAGTCAGATTGACTATGAAATCTCCGACAAGATTCCGATTGAAAATGCTGCGGCTTACTATGAGCCTGAAAGTAATATGCTTCTTGTCAGAGAGAATGTCGGCGACGCAACAAAACTCTTTC
This sequence comes from Oscillospiraceae bacterium, assembly GCA_902791235.1. Classification (GTDB taxonomy): domain Bacteria; phylum Bacillota; class Clostridia; order Oscillospirales; family Acutalibacteraceae; genus Eubacterium_R. The sequence goes on along the minus strand of CADAUV010000003.1, from coordinate 21,084 downwards.
AGGCAGTTGCACAGGAACTCTCTCTTGCAGAGATTGCCTACAACAGCGATTCTTACAGCAGAAGCGAAGCGCTCTATCCTGCAAAGTGTGCGGCATATATGCTTTGCAGAAAGTACGGTATCGACACGAAGGGCATCGATGTTGCTTCGCCGCCTAAGGAGTGGGCTGACCTTGATAACAACGGTATCCGTGAAAAGCTCACGATGTCAAGAGATTGCGTTAATGAAATCGGCACAAAGGTTTATTCTGAACTTAACAAGGACAGAGAAGCCAGAAGCAATGACGACATGGAAAGATAATGAGGTGTCATTATGGTAAGGCTTTATCATCTTGCCCTTGACGGTGAGGAACACAGCCTGCTTCTGCGTGGTCTTGACAGCCTCAAAGATGAACTGAAAAACGGCGAGGATATGGAGGACTGCATTGAAGCAGTAAACAAACTCATTGTAAAGGTTGGTAAAGCACCCGTAAAAAAGTTTAAGGTCATCGAAAGGGATAACGATGCGAGATAACAATCGCAAATCCGTTTATATCTTTGCTCTTATCGGTATTCTGCCAGTCATATGGCTCGGCTTGGTAATAGCGCCGCATACAAGCGGCGGACTTCCGGAAATGCTTTCTGCTTTAACAGAAGCGATGGAAAATCCGCTGAATATATCATTATGTGAGGACAGCCTAAAAACTGTCCTCATTGTTTTGATGATATACGCTTTATCAATCGGCGTTGCTCTTGCAAGTATGAGAAACTACCGTAAGGGCGAGGAACACGGCTCGGCAAAGTGGGGTAACAAAAACACCATAAGGAAGAAATATGAGCAAAAGCCAAAGTCCAATAATAAGATACTCACAAATGAGGTATGTATGGGACTTAATGCAAAGGCTCATATGAGAAACCTCAACACACTTGTTGCAGGTGGCTCCGGTGCAGGTAAAACCTTCTTCTTTGCAAAACCGAATATTATGCAGTGCAACTGTTCCTTTGTGGTAACAGACCCAAAAGGCGAAATTGTCAGGGACACAGGTGCTATGTTAAAGGCTAACGGCTATGAGGTTATCGTTGTTGATTTAATCAATATGGAGCGTAGCCATTGCTATAACCCCTTTAAGTATTTGATGAGCGACAACGATGTGCAAAGGCTTGTAACAAACCTTTTCAAAAGCACCACGCCAAAAGGCTCACAGAGTAACGACCCGTTCTGGGATACGGCTGCTCAAATGCTTTTACTTGCCTTGATATTCTACCTTGTCTATGAAGCACCTGAAGATGAACAGAACTTCGCTATGGTAATGGAAATGTTAAGAGCTGCTGACATTGATGAAGAAGCGGGCAATTTTGATAGCCCACTTGATATGCTCTTTGATGATTTGGAATCTGACAACCCAAATCATATTGCTCTTAAATACTATCGTTCTTACCATTCAGGCTCGGCAAAAACGCTTAAATCAATTCAGGTAACATTAGCGGCAAGGCTTGAAAAGTTTAATCTTGACAGTCTCGCTTCTATGACCTCTTATGACGAGCTTGACTTACAAACGCTCGGTGAGAGAAAAGTGGCATTATTCGCCGTCATTCCCGATAACGATACAAGTTTTAATTTCCTTATTTCAATCCTATATACCCAGCTCTTCCAACAGCTTTTTTATGCTGCTGACAGTATCTACAAGGGTGCGTTGCCTATGCCCGTTCATTTCTGTATGGACGAGTTTGCAAACATATCGCTACCCGATGACTTTGATAAGATACTGTCCGTAATGCGTTCAAGAGGTGTGTCCGTATCAATCATTATTCAGAATATGGCACAGCTTAAAGCACTCTTTGAAAAGCAATGGGAGAGCATTGTCGGTAACTGTGATGAATTTCTTTATCTCGGCGGTAATGAACAATCAACACACAAGTATGTTTCGGAACTGCTCGGAAAGGAAACGATTGATACAAATACCTACGGCAAGAGTATGGGCAGAAACGGAAATTACTCAACCAACTATCAGATAACGGGCAGAGAGTTAATGACGCCTGATGAGGTTCGTATGCTTGATAACAAATACTGCATTTTATTCATTCGTGGCGAACGACCAATTCTTGACCTTAAATACAATATACGAAACCATCCGAACTTTGCCTTAACGGAGGATGGCGGTGCAGCACCATATATTCACGGCGATGTTGACAAAGATGTCGCCACTATTTCTTTTCTTGGTACAGCTGTTGATGATTTACCTGATACAGACGAAGCCGAGAACAATCTTGAACTTCTCACAGAAGAAGAACTTGAAACCATTTTTAACATTTAACGGAGGTAACTTTAATGAAAAAGTTAAACAAAAAGTCTGAAAGACTTAACACACGCAGAGAGCCGATGTCAAAGAAAACAAAGGCTCTCTTTTCAGTTTTTGCAGCGATTGTATTTACTCTTTGCTGCACAAGCATTACGGCTTTTGCCGCAGGAGATCCTATCTCGGTAGTAAACAACTTATCCACCTTTATCTTCGGTCTTATCCGTGCGATTGGTCTTATCATTCTCGGCTTCGGTATCGTGCAGGTCGGCTTATCACTGAAATCTCACGACCCGTCACAGAGAGCAAACGGACTTCTTACCCTTGCAGGTGGTGTTGTTATTACCTTTGCAAAGGAAATCCTCAACCTTATCACAGGCTGAACAAAAACAAAGGGCAGGCCTGAAAAGGCTTGCCCTAATCAAAGGAGGTAAACTATGTCAGACAACTGGGTAGTACAAAACCTTGAAAACGCCCTTGAAACTTGGAATAACAAGTTAAATGAAATCTGGTCTTTACTGACACAATCTCCACAAGACTTTAAAGGCGGAAGCATTTGGACAACAATCGTCAACATTAACGGTGCATTGCAGGCTATCGGTCTTGCTTTACTTGTGCTGTTTTTCGTTGTCGGAATGGTTAAAACCTGCGGTTCCTTCGCAGAGGTTAAGAAGCCTGAGCACGCATTAAAACTCTTTGTGCGATTTGCCATTGCAAAAGGCATGGTAACATACGGCATGGAGTTAATGCTTGCAATATTTAATATCATTCAGGGTGTAATATCAACCATTATGACAACATCGGGATTGTCTGGTGCTACTTCAACAACTCTGCCAAGTGAAATGGTTACGGCGATTGAGGATTGCAGCTTTCTTGAAAGTATACCCCTATGGGCAGTAACGCTTATCGGCGGTCTTTTAATCACTGTATTATCTTTTATCCTTATCCTTACCGTTTACGGCAGGTTCTTTAAACTGTATATGTATACAGCATTAGCACCTATCCCGCTTTCCACCTTTGCGGGAGAACCGACACAGAATATCGGCAAATCTTTTCTCAAATCATATTGCGGCGTATTGCTTGAAGGTGCAGTTATTATTCTTGCCTGCGTTATCTTCTCGCTTTATGCGTCAAGTCCGCCGCAGGTGGATGCAAACGCAGCAGCCGTTACAATGGTTTGGAAATATATCGGCGAGCTTGCCTTTAATATGCTTGTTCTTGTCGGAACAGTTAAGATGTCAGATAGAATTATTCACGAGATGATGGGACTTTAAGGAGGTAAAAAATGAGAGTACAAATCAATAACGAGTTTCGTGATTACAGCGAAGCTCTGTTCTTTGGGCTGAATATGCGTCAGCTCATTTTTTCTGCCCTCGCCTGCGGTGCAGCAGTCGGCTCATACTTTCTTTTGAAAGAGCGTTTCAGCCTTGAAACACTTTCTTGGCTGTGTATTCTGATTGCTTCGCCCTTTGCGGCGCTGGGCTTTGTGAAATACAACGGAATGAACGCAGAGCAGATTGTATGGGCGTGGATTAAATGCGATATTCTTATGCCCTACGAACTGAAATTCCGTAGTGAAAACGCCTTTGAAAAGCTCGGTAAACCCGAAGAGGAAAAAGGCAAAAAGAGAAAAAAGAATAAGAAGGAGGCAGACGATGTCAATATTTAAGAAGCTTTTCAAAAAGGACAAGGAACGCTTTAAGATTCCGAAATCTGTTCAGCAGGCTATCCCTATTGAAACCGCATATTCTGACGGTGTGTTTCAGGTAGGTAAAAAGAGATATTCAAAGACTTACAGATTCACGGATATTAACTACTCTGTTGCAAGTGACGAGGACAAGAGAGATATGTTCCTTGATTACTCAGCGTTTCTCAATTCCTTTGATGATGAAGCAACCACAAAGATTACCATTAACAACAGAGTAGTCAATAAAACTGACCTTGAGAGAGGTTTGCTTATCCCTTATCGTCAGGATAACCTTGACGGCTATCGCAGGGAGTATAATGAAATGCTTATGGATAAGGCGGCAAGCGCCGACTCTATCGTTCAGGAAAAGTATATTACCGTAACCGTTGAGAAAAACGATATTGAGGAAGCAAAAGCATACTTCTCCAGAATTGAAACAGACTTTACGGCAAGGCTCAAAAAACTTGATAGCAAGCTCATTGATTTGACTGCAAACGACAGGCTTCATATTCTTCACGACTTTTACAGAAACGGAGAGGATGAAGCATTTGATTTTGACCTGAAGCAGACGGACAGAAAGGGACACGATTTCAAAGACAGTATTTGTCCTGATTCCTTTGAGTTCAAAAGGGACTATTTCCGTATGGGTGATAAATACGGAAGGGTTATCTTTCTTCGTGATTATGCTTCCGGCATTTCCGATAAGTTTGTTTCAAAACTCACATCCCTTAACCGTAACCTTATGCTTTCCATTGACATTTCGCCTGTGCCTGCTCACGAAGCCGTAAAGAATGTTGAAAAAACCTTGCTCGGTGTAAACACGGAAATCACAAACTGGAAGCGTAAGCAGACCTCAAACGGTAACTACGGCGCAGATGTTCCGTATGATATGGCTGCAAGAAAGGAAAAGGTTGAGGACTTGCTCAATGACATCAATGACCGTGACCAGCGTATGTTTATGTGCGTTCTCACTATGGTTATTACTGCTGACTCAATGGAGCAGTTAAACATTGATACAAAGCAGATTATGATGACCGCACAGAGCGAAAACTGTCAGATGGGTAAGCTTACCTTTCAACAGTATGAGGGACTTCGCACAGTTCTTCCAATCGGCGCTTGTGAAATTGAGTGCAAGAGAACCTTAACGAGCGAGTCACTTGCAGTCTTAATGCCGTTCAGAGTGCAGGATATTCGCCATAACAACGGTATTTACTACGGTATCAATCCTATCAGCAAAAACCTTATCCTTATCAACCGTGCGGAACTGCTTAACGGTAACGGCTTTATCCTCGGTGTCCCCGGCGGTGGTAAGTCCTTCACGGCAAAGGGAGAGATTGTTGAACAGATGCTTGCAGGCAAAGCAGATATTATCATCATTGACCCCGAAAGAGAGTATTCGCCACTTGTAAGGGCAATGAACGGAGAGGTTATTCCTATCTCTGCAACATCGCCTTATCATATCAATGCTCTTGATATTAACAAGGACTATGATGAAAGCGCTAACCCGATTACACTTAAATCACAGTTCATTATGTCCCTTTGTCAGCAGATTATGGGCAACCTTGATACCAATCCGAAGCATCAGTCAATTATTGATAGCTGTGCAAGAAAGATTTACAGAGAATATATCAATAACGGCTACAAGGGAACTCCGCCTACTCTTGTTGATTTCAGAAATGAACTAATTAAGAGAACGGAACCTGAAGCAAAGGATTTAGCACTTGCTCTTGAACTGTTTACGGAAGGTTCGCTCAACACCTTTGCTCAGAATACCAATGTTGATACGGATAACCGTCTTATCTGCTATGATATTCTTGACCTCGGTAAGCAGCTTATGCCTATCGGTATGCTTGTTATCCTTGACAGTATTCTCAACAGAATTACTGCAAACAGAGCAAAGGGCAAGAAAACGTATATCTTCATTGATGAGATTTATCTTCTCTTTGAATATGAGTACAGCGCTAATTTCCTTTTTACTCTTTGGAAGCGTGTTCGTAAGTACGGTGCGTATGCAACAGGTATCACACAGAACGTTGAGGACCTGTTACAGAGCCATACGGCGAGGTCAATGCTTGCAAACTCCGAGCTTATTGTTATGCTGAATCAGGCTTCAACGGACAGAGTGGAGCTTGCAAAACTGCTTAACATTTCCGAGGAGGAAATGAAATATATTACCAATGTTGATGCCGGACACGGACTGCTTAAAATCGGTAGCTCACTTGTTCCGTTTGAGAACAAGTTCCCGCACAACTCACTTTACAAATTAATGTCAACAAAACCAGGAGAGGCGTAAAGCCTCTTTTGGTTTACGGAGGTAAACAAAATGAGAAATGCAATAAGAATAATCGCTATTATTCTGCTTGCTTGTATCGCTATTTACTGCGGTTATGAGATATACACAGAAAGCAAAGAGGATCATGCGCAGATTACAGAATTTGAGGAGATTGCTGAAACCGTCAAGACAAACGGTAATGAGGTTGATGAGGACAAATACAAAGACCTCTATGAGCTGAATCATGATTTTGTCGGTTGGATACGCATAGATGATACGCCTATTGATTATCCCGTTATGCAGAGCAAGAACAATCCCGAATTTTATCTCAAGCATAATTTCAATAAGGAGTATTCCCGTTTCGGCGTTCCCTTTGTTCAGGCAAACTGCGATATTGAAACCGATGACAATATCATCATTTACGGGCATAATATGAAGAACAAAACAATGTTCAATGCCCTAACGCATTACTCAGACAGAGAGTTTTATGACAATCATAAACTGATTCGCTTTGACACCTTGAACGAAAGCAATCTCTATGAGGTAATTGCCGTATTCAAAACAAGAGCCTACTCAGATAACGGCTTCCGTTATTATGATTTCACAAAAGCCAATACGGAAGAAGAATTTAACGCCTACATTGAAAAATGCAAGGCGTTATCTTTTTATGAAACGGGCTTAACGGCTGAATACGGAGATAAACTTTTGACATTATCCACCTGTGAATACACGCAGAATAACGGAAGGTTTGTTGTTATTGCAAAACAGATTTGAGGTGAGGTAATTGTCAAAGGAATTTACCAGAAAACAAAAACGAAAGGTTAAAATGCTCATATCAAAATATTGTGCAAACTTTCACGACAATGAATGTGTCGCTCTTGATGAGGGCGAGGGCTGTGTTTGTGTTCAGAACATCAGCGACCACATGATGTGTAACTATTTCAGAAATTCGGTATTACCCAATGACGAAGCTCTTGAAAAAGAATTAACAGGCAGCACGAGCAAGGAACGCTGCGTTATGTGTAACAAACCGTTTATCAAGAAAAGTAACCGTCATCGGTACTGTCCTGAATGTGCAAAGCTCAGACGGTCAATGAAAAACGCACAGTATCAATATAGGCACAAAAACCGTGTAAAAAAGTAAGCATTTAGAGGTTCTGAAAGCCGCATAAATAAAGGGTTTTCAGCGTTCAAATTTAAGGGGTAGGTATTGTTTGTTGCCTACCCCTAAAAAACGGCTTCTAAATGCTTACCTCGGAGGTGAATTATGGCTGATATTAAAGAGGTTGCAAAGCAGACAATTAAAACGGTTGACCGTGCTAAAATTGCAACTGAAAAGATAAAGGATGTCGGCATTAAGACAAAAGAAAATGTAAAAAAGGTTACCGAAACCGATGAAAACAATCCCAATGAATATGCTACCAACAAATCTCAGGTTTCAACCGAAGCGGCTGTTGGAACGGCTGTCTATGTTTCCCATAAAGTCGGCAGAAAGGCTTATGAAAAGACAAAGCAGGATGTTAAGTATTATCATGACAGGTTGAAATACGGTGAACCTGTTTCCCAGAAAAGGACGCTTCAATTTGAAGCAGATGAAATAAAAGAAGCGGGAGAGCATACCGCCAAAACGATTGATAACATTAAAATTGTTAATACTGCTACTCAAAGAAGCGGAACCGAAACCACAAGCAAAATAAAACTGTTTGGCAGAAGGTCGAAGGATACCATTAAAACCGTTGAGGGTAACAAAAAGGTTATCCGTTCTGCTAACGACGGCAGAGTATTAGCACAGGAAACGATGAAGCAATCTGCAAAAGCAGCAAAGAAGGCTGAGGCAATAACAAGAGAGTCTGCTAAAGAAGCGGCGAAGCTCGCTAAAAAAGCAGTAGCGTTTTTGAAGAAAATCGCTAAACTGACGATTGAAGCAGTTAAATCGCTTGTATCTGCTATTATTGCAGGCGGTTGGACAGCAGTTATTGTTATCATTGTTATCTGTATGATCGGTGCCGTTGCATACTCTGTATACGGTATTTTCTTCTCTAACGAAGATAGTGGAACGGGTATTACCATTCAGTCTGCTGTTATTGAACTCAATGAGGAGTTTTGGGCTGAAACAGAAAAAGAAAAGGCTAAATACACTTATGACACATTGGATATGTCAGGGTATCAAGCCGATTGGAAAGAGGTTCTTGCCATCTATTCTGTTAAAGTGAATACTGATCCAAATAATCCCCTTGAGGTTGCAACAATAGATGAGAGCAAGAAGAATATGCTTCGTGACATCTTTTGGGATATGAATTCCATATCGTCAAGAACGGAAACAGAAGAAAGCACCACCGTTGTTGAAACAACAGACGAGCAAGGAAATGTTGTTCAGGAAGAACAACCTGTTACCAAAGTTACTCTGTACCTTGCCATTAACGGCAAATCTGCTGATGAAATGGCTGAGCAATACCATTTCTCTGCCAAACAGAAGGAATACCTTGCAGAGCTTTTGTCGCCCAAAAACGATAAAATGTGGAACTCCCTTATATATGGCTTTGGAATAGGCAAAAACATTGATATTTCAACGCTTGATTTCAGTAGTGAAACAGCAATAGAAGCGCAAAAGAAAGTGGTTGTCGTTGCAACAAATTCTGCTGAATATGGTATTCCGGCAAGTAAGGGATATTGCCAGGCGTGGGTTGCGGATGTTTATCAGGTTGCGGTTGGCAACAGAGGTCACGCAGCATCGGCAGTTGCCGCAGGCAGAATGTGGTCAGTATCAAAAGACTGGTCACAGATTCAGGTCGGCGCTGCTGTATACGGATATTCAAGCAGCCAATACGGTCATGTCGGTATCTATATCGGTAATGGTATGGTTGCTCACAATATCGGTGGCGTTAAGATAGAGACACTCAACAATTGGGTAAACAATTACAAAGGTGTCTGCTGGGGTTGGGAAAACGGGAAAAATTTATCCGGTAATCCTAAATACAACTGTGTCGGTGGACTAATCTAAATGAAAGGCGGAGAGGGCTTTGCGGCTCTCCCCGTCATTTTTTGTTTATAGATAAACATTGGTCAGTAAATCATACATTTCCTGATAGTTAATATCATCCGATCTGTTTTCAGTTGTGAGAATGTTGCTAATAAAACGCTCCATATCGCTGTGGACCATTCCGTCAAGGGAAACCTTGTCTGTTGGGACAATGATACGCGAAAGTCTGTAAACATCCCTAAAATGCTTTTTAATATGTTTACTTAAACCTTCTTCACCGTTTTCTTGCCTATCGGTCATTTCGCACCAAGCTTTTGCTTTGAAAGGAATAAGAAACTTTTCATCAAGAACGCTATATCCGTCAATGGTTCTTTTTCCTTCAAGTAAAAGATTATAATAGTCATCATTAAGCAAAATAGCAGATAAGCTTGAAACATCATCTGAAATATGTATCGGCTCCAAATGAGCGTCAGGTACAAGTTCGATGTTGTTATTTCTCGAAAATAATTCAATCATTTTTGGATATGAACGGTCCTTGGGGTTATTGAAGCGATAGAATTTCTTATTCTTGCCTTCTTCAATTTGGTATCCCGCTGCCTTTATGAATTCCCAAAGCCGATTTGCAAAATCATCATTCAGATTTTCAATAATAAGAACAATATCTAAATCCTTTGTAGCTCTAAAATCAAGACCGATTTCATCAAAGATGATAGAGCAAGCCGTACCACCTATTAATACATAATTGCTACCGTAATTCTCAAAAAACTCTTTGAATTTATCTAAACCTCTAACCATTGATTATTTCCTCCATAATTTCATCAAGCGCAATCTCTGCTCTTTCATCATGCTTGTCAAGATACTGAGCATACAAAGTAACAGCATCAATTTTATCATCCTTTGATAATAATGCAGGATTGTATACCAAACTTTCAACACAAACAAAGCTTGACATTGAAAGCTCTATTGTTTTCGGATATCCGTGCTTGTGCAATTCGTGGAAATCGTTTGTATAACAAGCATAATGCTTTTCATAATTTGTATTTTCATCAAAATGGTCTGAATATTCACACAGAGCAGTATCTCCCGATTTTAATAAACGCTCATCGCCAATACTTACATTGCTTTTTAAAAGCAAGAACGAATCTGTAATTGGATTAAACAGAAATTGCTTGCCCTGCTCCCAATACTCTTTTTTGCTCGGGATAGTGTACTTCTTTCTTGTGCCGTTACTACTTTGAAGCAATACTCCTTTATCAACAAGCTCGTTTAACGCACGGTTAGCAGTTGTTACAGAATAACCAAGTTGCTCTGCAAGCCTGTGAGCGTTTATGGTATCAATATCGTTGAGAAGCAAATAGGCAAAAATTACCTGTGTGGATTTTTTGAACTTTTCTGTTTCAACTCTTTCTCTTGCCTCAAACTCGGATAAGGATATTGGAGGATACGGAATATATATCTGTGTTTCAGGGACTACAAAAGGGATTTTGCTGCTGATTAAGCTTTCCCTTTGCTTTAATCTAAGCCCTTCAAATACAAATACAGGGTATCTGTTTGTAAACCTATTTATTTGTTTAAGATCTTTGCTAATAGTGTCAATGAATAATTCCTGTTTCTCTTTGTATTCAGCTAATATACATTTGTTTCCCAATAACTCAAAATTTGTAAAACTAAACTTTTCAAAAAGATAAATTGGAATATTATTGAAATTCGCATTTTCTATATTTGCTACATCCGTAAAAACGCTTTGAATATATTGAATAGCACTTTTCACGATTTTCACCTCAATTATAACTTTATGATTGCATTATAACATACAGAACAAAACAATGCAACACAAATGTTACAAAATGTCATATTTATTATATTAACAACACCATACAACTTATTCAACAACAAAACAAGTAACCACAGGTACTCTATCATACCCGTGGTTACATAATAATTCTGATTACTTGACCTGCTTTTTGTAAGCATATGTATAATTATCAAAAATCATGCTTCCCATAAGCTTGTGAGTTTTAAGAGAACTTGTAATAGCCATAACATCTTTGAAACCGAATTTGGCAGTAATGGAATTAGCAAATTCTCTAACTGAAGCCTTAAATTTTTCTAAACACTCCGGAGTCATTATTCTTATGTTTTCGTTTGGAGAGCATTCAAAAGAGAAAACATTTGAATTATGAATCATTATTGGATAGCAGTTTTCATATCCGGGATAAGTTTCGGCAAGCCAATTAATCGAACCATTTAATTGGTTACAATCGTGTTTTGAAATAAGGTTAGTAGTTGTTTCGTTTTTACATTCAATAACCATATATTCCTGGTTATTTAATCCCCATAAATTATCTGGACCTCTACCGCTTTCTTCTTCTGGTCTTGATGACATTAACCCTAAAATCAGTCCAAGGTCTTTAATGCTCGCTTCAAATCTTTTGTATGATGTTGATACAAAATTCAAATCATTTAGAATTGAGTCAACTCGAATAATAAAAGAGTTTGGCTCTAATGCGTTATCACTTATATATTCAAGAAGGGAACTTGCTTGGTCACTAATCTTTTTTGCATATTTTGAAGGAACTGCACCGGATATTGGATTAAGCATCATAGGATTGAACTGATTTGCTTTAAGAATAATTTCCTGTGCTTCAGCTGAATCTTTAAAGTTAGTTACTTCAGCTTTGTACTGAAGCAGCAATCCTTTTGTTTCATCATCTGAAGTATTGTTTATTTCAGCATTAATAATATCAATTGCTTTATCAATCTGATGCTTTGAGGCATAATCAAATGATTTTCTAAGTGCGACTTGTATGCTATCGAAATGTGGTTCAGTACTATATTCCAGATTTGACAAAACAGATTTGCTTGCGGAAATCCATCCGCTTTCCTTATCTAGTGAATAATTACAAATCGACATAACTGATTCAACACTTGGATGCTCACCAAGCTGGTCGATTATTTGATCAGACATAGATATCTGCTCTTTTGTTGCACGAGAAAAATAGTTCAAACCATTCCTACCATATATTACATCGCTTAATTCTCTTCCCATAAGAACAATTGCACAAGTGTCTGAATTTGAACGTACACCTCTACCCATTCCTTGCTCAAGCTTTTGTATTTGCTGACATTTAATTCTTGAACTGTTTGGGAGTGCATTCATCTCATAAAAGTCATAAAGCGTATTCATAGGAGGCAATCCGTCAATAACCAAAATTCGACAAGCATCTTCCGGTAAATCCACACCATCATACTTGTTAATTAATACAACAAGACCAACATGCCCTGCTTTCAGTTGAGATATTCCTTCTTCCATATTATCTACTGTCATGGCGTTTTTTGCTACATCCAACCAATATTCTGCTTTTTTATGTGACGGAACCAAAACTACAACATTGTGTTTTTGCGAATACTCTACAAGTTTTTCCTTAATCTGTTCATCATTAATAAGCGGATTTCTGACTTGGGGCATTATTATAAGTCGGTCTCCAATATCATTAGCGTTATCAGGTGAAATAATGTTTTTAACTTCTTCTGGATATAATCCCAGTTCAGAACATAATACACTATCATCTGAAAGCGTTGCACTCATAAAGATTCTTCTTTTGGCATGCTGAAATGATGTGATTTTAGAAATAGGCAGACTTTTAATGCTGATTTCAATTTTCTTATTTGCAATAATACAATCACAGTATTCAAATGAATCCGCAAGCAACGGTAAAGTATATAATACTGAATCATCGTCTTTCATATTTGAATTAATGATTTGATAAACCTCGTTTTGCCTTTTTTGCCACTCCCAAAAAGGCACAAGCATAAACAAATCCTGTCCTTCATTATTACAAACCTCAAAGTATTTGTTGCTGTTTTGTGCTTTCAAGGATTCAGCAAACATGTCGCGGATTAAAGAATATGAGGGGTTATCATAGGGTATAGTTAAAGTATATTGCTTCTTAATGATTGAAAAGCAAGCATGAGCATCATCTATAATGATACTGCCAATTTCAACATCTCTGCCGTTTCGCCTCATTCCAAAAACGGATTTTCCGTTTATCAGTTTGTAAATGTTGATTACCAGTATTGCCTTGTTTCTTCTGAAATTCATATCATTTTCATCAGTAACTACAGCAATGCCCAAATTAGATGCTTCATTACAAACTTGATTAACTAAATACGTATCAGGCACAACATACACAGCAGGGCCCATGCCTTCGTTAAGGCAACTCTGCAATACTAACAAGCCAATAGTTGTTTTACCACTACCGGTGTTCATTTTTATAATGTTATTTTTCTCATTGCGCTGTTCAAACCATTTGTTCCATACTTCACTTTGAACATCTCTTGGATATTCGTACTTTTTATTTTTAGAAGGCAATGACATAAATATGTCTCTTGGATTCAAATGAGTATCTTGATTAAGTGTTAATTTTGAAAAATCAATATTCAAAGTTTTTATCTCCTTTATTTTAAGTTTTCCGAATAGTTTTCCGGCTCAAAGTCTCCGTAATAAACAATTCTTCCGTCAGCTTCCCTCGCATACAGTTCTTTTGCTCTTAAGTAAGCGACAGCATTACCCAATAGATTTTCAGGTGTTGCAGCGGAATATTTTATCACATAATGTTTAGGTTCGTCCTTAAACTGATCAGCGTGTAAGCCTTCAGTAACATATTCCCACTCATCAACAAGATGTTTTCCAAACTCCTCTGATAAAATGTTACATTCAAACCCGTCATACATAATATATGTATAATTATGCTGCTCAAAAATATCTACGCATTCAACTCGAATAATATAAATAAACTCAGTTTGCCATACTCCATCACTATAAGATTTTACAAGCTCCTGAATACCGTTATTAATGTCTTGAACATATTCGTTATAAAAGTCCATAACTGTTAACTCTGCAAGTTTTCCTTCGCCATTATTAACAGTTTTTAACTCATAACTGTCTCCCCAAGTATAAATTTTGGTTATTATTTCGCCTAAATAATTTTCGCTGTTTTGGAAATTAAAAAATGTTACAACATCGACATTATATGATACAGGAGATACGCCTTCATTATTTATTTCAATAGTGTTTTTACCATTATCATCTTTTAATAGAGTAAAAGAAATAATCGGCTTGTTTTCAGCCATACTAACCTGTAATTGCTTGTCAGCAATTCTATTAGAATTAACCGAAACAATTATTGAAACGGCGCCTATTACAAAAACTGAAATAATAGCGCATATTGACTGTATTAGATTAGTATGGTTTTCTAAATATTCAACCGTTCTCTTAATAAAAGGTATGTGTTTTTTCTTTTTTGAAGACATAGATTTTCCTTACATATAGTATTCGCTATTTATGTTAGTAAATAACATCGTTGGCAATTGTGTATTTTACTACTATAATTCTTAACTATTCCCTATAAAGGATAACTAATAATTATCTTGCGTTGAGGACACATAAAATGAAATACTATATAATAGCTGAAACAAGAGAAAAACATGATAATTTGTTAAATACTACTACAATTTATAATGATTATGTCAGCAAAAAAAGTATGGATGATTTTGCAGATGCATGTTGCAAATTAGGATATGACTGTGTATTTTTAGGTGGACTGGATTCTCTTTATGAATATTCAAAAAAGAATCCGGATTTGAAAGATGTCATTTTTATAAATTACAATTATGGTTTCCCAGCGCAATATAAAAGAGGGCAGACCCCTATGTTACTTGAAATGCTAAAAGCTAATTATTCGGGCGCTGATCCATTAACATCTTTAGTTGTTAACGACAAATCATTTTCGAAAAAGATTGTGAAAGGAAAAGTTAATACACCAAAAAGTGTTTTATTGTTCTATAATGAAGAAGTCGAAGTGGTTGAACTCAATCCATTGCATTATCCAGTAGTAGTAAAACCAAATGCGGAGGGGTCATCCTTAGGAGTTGCAGATGATTCATTCTGTGTGGATGCAACTGCCGCAATACACAAAGCAAAAGATTTACTTGTCAATTATTCTTCTGTATTAGTTGAAGAGTACATAGAAGGTTTTGAAGTTACAGTTTGGATCATAGGAAATAAGGACAACTATAAATTAATTCAACCTTTGGTCATTTCTACCAACGGAAAATACTATTTTGAAGCAAAAATCTTTACCGCTATTGATAAAGCAAATCATATTCGAAATTATTCTTTACCTGAAAATATTTTCCCAAACAATCTTGTGAAGGAAATAATTTGCAACTCAAAAATAGTGTTTGAAGAATTAGGCATGAGAGACTATGGACGCATTGATTTTAGGATTTTTAATAACGAAATATACTTTATTGAAGCAAACGCATTGCCAATTTTTAGTAAAACATCAGAAATTGGAGAAATAACTAGATTATGCAATCTCCCATATAAGAACATATGTAAAATGATGATTGAAACAGTTAATTCTCGACTTAATGTCCAAAACTAATCAGCCAAGGAACAAATTTTGAATTTCTATGATATTCACGAACTGCTGATAAGTCGGATGGCGTAAAATCAATTTTTTCATTCGGAATATCCAAGTCTTCACATAAATTATTATATCGTAATGTTTCATTTTCAAAAACATGTGGCTTCGACATCAATAAATAGTTTCTTCCTTCTTCTAAATGGCCTGTAATAGATGCACTTGTCGCTAAAGAAAAAAGTATTTTTCTATGAATACGAAAATCCTTTATCTGCTCTCTCTCATTTAAATATTTCTTAAAAGCCCTATTTCTTGCATTAACTATGTATTCAGAATCACTGCTATACAAATAACTATTAACAATAAGCAAAGCCATATCAGCTATTTTTTTTGAATAGAATGATCTTGCGTATAATTGCGCTCTAGAATAGTATTTTTTAGCGGAAATAAGGTTGTTAGTATTTCTTTTAGTGTTTTTTACGAATTCGAACATTTCTAGTGTGCCTAAATCCAACAATGGATATGCCAGTTCATGAAGGAATTCATCCTGTTCCTCAAATTCCTTGCAAATCATTTTAAAATCAGGTTCGACATCTAAATTGGGATTGTTTAAATCTTCATAATAGCAACCATTTAAAACTTTTAACATACACAGGTTGTGTAAGATTTTGATTTTTTCAATGTTATTGTTTAATTTAACTGCAAGATTATAACCCTTAATTGTATATTCTATAGCTTCGGAAAAACCAAATATATTATTAGAGTTTCTGTACAATTCAATTAATCCATTGCATTCATTTTTCTGATATTTAGATAATGTCTCTTTATAAAAAAACCTGGCGTATTCTAACTTCTCCTTGTTTTCCTGAGTTAATGCCATAATTTGACGGTTAATAGCACTTAATTTTTGGCTAATTGATATGTTTTCAACTTTTGAAGCCAATTCAAATGTTAATGCTGTATCTGGATGCAATATTAAATGTTCAATGTCTCCTTTTTTCATTAAGTAGTTATAAGTGTTGTCATTAATATTGCAAATAATTTTATAAGCGCTTCGGTAAAATCCATATTTATATAACACATTTACATTATACATTGAACATACAAATACCGGTACATCCTCAATATAAGACAAAAAGTCATCCAAACTTTTTGCATATCTTTGCATTTTTTGATGGTGTGTATTATCTATATTAAAACACAATTCGGCGATTTCGTATGTATTCTCAGCATCACAATTAATCGCTATATCTAACAATTTGAATATATCTATATCTATTAATTTCACATAATGTGCCCTAAATATTTTTTCATAAAAATATTTAATATGGATTTTTTGAAAATTATCAATAAAAAGTTGCTTTGAAAACAAACCGCCTAAATTATAAACAGTGGAATTGCTTGTTTTGTTATATCTTCTTTCTACCAAATCATTCTGTAAGCAAACATTTAATTCATTATGTATATTTATTTCTTTTTCATCAATAATATACGCTAATACTTCAACGGAAAGAGGAACTGGTGCAATTGCCAAAACTGCAAGAATTTCTTTTGATAAGTAGCTAATGTTTTCAATTGCTTCTTGCATTAGATGTGACGCTTTTTCTTTTATGTATTTTAGTTTTTCTTTGTCAGATAGTTTATTAATATCCGGACCTCTTTTTATAATTGATAACAAGCTTAATATTTTATCTGATTTTGCATTGAAATCTCTGTACAGTTCTCGTGAAAGATTATACAAAACTTCGTCATTATCAAAATGAATAGTTGTGTTTATTAGTTCGGTATACGCACTACTATCATCATAATTCTCAACTTTTATTCTTGATAAACGTGTTAGAAAGTCAGATTCTAATTCATGTGAAAACCATTTCTTATCACTGTCACAAATTGCAATTACAGTTTTTCTTTTTTTTCCACAAAATCGATCTAATAAACTGACCATCCAATTATAAGATTTGTAATCACATCTATATAAATTGTCTAAAACGATGAAATCATATTTACCAGATAAATAGGTTCCTAGATACTTGCTTATATGTGTCTGATTTGATTGGATCTCTTTAGATATTGCTTCTTCTAACAGTTGAATTATCATTTCATCTGATATAGTTGCCAACTTGTTTTCTTTCGGTAAGATAATCGTGTTGTCTTTTACAAGATCTTTTATTATATCTCTACTGTGTTCAGAAATTTTGTTAAATAACTCTTTCCAATATTCATGATAATGGTTAGGCTCACAATAAAGAATATCTCGATTTTCAGTAACGCATTTTACAAAAAAACTTTTGCCAATTCCCGACTTGCCAATAATGTAAATCCAGTCATCAAGAGTGTTTATGGATTCATTGAACTTAATTTTTGCTATTGATCTATCAACTAACACTTTATTTTACCCTTCTCTTAAAAGTATAATGATTGTAAATGTCTATTTTAATCTTTGCAGAATCTCCTTGATGTATGTTTAACACACTGAAATCAATACTCATCTTATAGTATCCTTTAGGTGATAAATCATCGGGCAAATCATGCGCGAATTCTTTACTAGGAATTATTCTAGCCGTATTTAATTCTTTATTCTTAACGATAATACAAAGATCCTTAATAAATATAGTGTTTTTTGAAATGTTCTGAATTATAACATCCAGACCACCATTATCCTCTATTTTTATAATCTTTAAACATTTTACTTTAAAAAACAAGAATGTTATCACGCCAAAGATTACCACAACAAGATATTCTATTAAATCAATAATTACAGACACAAAGTCCCAATCGATATTACTCATTTTATATGTACTCCAACATTGTAATGATTTCATTTTCCATCTAAAGATAATTATTAGTTATCCTTTTTTAATATATTTTTCTCTCGACAAATTTTGCATTTTGCTCCATAATGCTTCTATCAAATAATTGGAGGTAAAAAAATGCAAAAACTATCGATTGAAATTGAAAATTATTTAACTGTTTGCCAAGATTTGAAGGGATTAAGCCCTCTTACGCTCAAGGCATACGCGATTGATTTAAAACAGTTTTACGCATTTATGCAGCACAAGGATTGCTTGTCCAAAGAATGTATGATTGAATATATTGATGTGCTTCACAAGCAATACAAGCCTAAAAGTGCCAAGCGCAAAATTGCTTGTGTTAAGGCTTTTTATCACTTTATGGAGACGGAAAACATCATTGATAATAATCCGTTTCACAAAATCCAAATCAAGTACAAAGAACCTATTATGCTACCAAAAACCATACCGCTCTCAAGCATTGAAACAATACTAAAATATGGTTATCAACAATACAAATATGCTAATAGCGCCTATCAAAAGCAAGTTTCTCTGAGAAACATTATTATACTTGAGCTTTTGTTTTCAACCGGTATGCGCGTTTCTGAAATCAGCAATCTTAAACTTGAAAATATAGATCTAAAAAGCAACAATATTTACATATTCGGCAAAGGCTCCAAAGAACGCATAATGTGTATTGCAAACAAAGAAATATCACTGCTCATTAAAGACTATTTAGAATCAAGGCGTTTCAATAGCAAATATCTTTTTATTAATAAAATCGGAAACAATTACTCAGAGCAATCCATTAGAAATATGGTGAATGCTTATGCGAAGGCAGCAGGTGTGGAATTACATATAACTCCACATATGTTTCGCCACACCTTTGCTACCGCCTTGCTTGATGAAGATGTGAATTTGCGTTATATACAACAGCTTCTTGGTCACAGTTCAATTGTTACAACGCAAATATACACTCACATCTCCACTAATAAAATACGCCAAATATTAGAGGACAAACACCCGCGCAATAGGTTTAATCTGTAATTAGTAATTCTATTACAGTTCATTTGGAAAGCCATATCTGTGCTATGTCATTAATTATGGTTTCATTCAAATCATCATAGCCATCTTCTGATATTTCGTCACTTGTTGGTGGAAGATTTAACTTTAAAGCTGTTTCGACATAGCTTTTTTCACCAATATTGAACTGAACAGTGCCATCTTCATCTAAAATTGCGTAGCCCCTGATACATTTCCCATTTTCAAAATGGAAAAAGCCATAAAATCCGGGAATTGAATAAGAAGCAAAGCAAAATAATTCATCGCAATTATTTGTTAAATTATTAAAGCTACTCAAATCCGCTTTATTAAACAAACTACTTAAAGATGCAGCCGAATAAGACTTTAATCCGTTGCTATATTCAGATTCATCAAAGTTGTCTTTTGTTAATTCCTTTATTATTTCTAAGAACAAAGAATTTTGATTCTTAACAAATAAAGTTGTTGAATTATTTGGAACAACAAATTGTACTGTTTTTTGCGAATCGGATTTGCCCAAAATATTTAATTTCGGATATGCCCTATCAGCCTTTTCATATACTGAAATTATTGCTTTTCCTATTTCTTCTTCCGTACTGTTTATAGGTATATTAGTATTACATAAATCATCGTCTTTCCAACATATAAATTCTCCATTACGCGAACTTAAATATCTAAACACAATTTTATTTTCGTCGGTAAATGTTAATATGCCACAAATATGATTACGATTGAAGTTCTTATTTGTTTTAAATTTTGGAAATGCTTTGTACTCTGTATTTAACTTCTGAGCAAGTTTTTTCCCATTATAATCTTGTAATGTTTCGCTTTTTTTGTTATAACTTTGAGATATTTTTGCTACTTTCAGATAAGTGGCTCCTATTTCAGAATAATTATATTCTAATGGGTATTCCTCCCCAATAGGAAGCGGAAAAAGAAGACCACCTTTTTCAATTTTGGGAATAAATCTGATTATTTTGTCTGTACCTAAATAAATTATTACAGCAAAATCATTAGATTTTTTATATTTTTCAAATAATTTCATTATTAACACTCCTAACTATTTGACAACTACAACTCGTAATTTCACACCAACAGACTCAGCATATTGTCGTGCTCTGTTCAATGCTTCAAGTTGATTCGGGTTTAATTGGCGAGGAGGTACTGCTAATTCAACCTGTCTAGTCGAAAAGTTCTTAATTAAATTATCGCCTTTATAACTCGTCATAGTGTTTATGTAAGACTTAATCTTACTAAACATTTTAGACGAATCCTGATATGTTTTTGCGTTTGTGTCCATACTTTTGATGCTTGTTGCAACGTTATTATCCACTTTATCTATCACTTTATACGTCCTCCCCATATTATTTCCTAAACCTTCATCTATAGCAAAGCCTCTCTCAGACCAACCTTTTTCCCACAAGTCATCAATCTGTAAATCAACAATATCATCGGCAAAAGCAAATTCTTTTTTCTCAATAACAACAGCATTCTTATTCAAACTTGCTGTTTTGTCCAGCTGAGCTTTAGGTGATGACTTTATTGAACTTGTCAGGTATCCTACGCCAAAGCCGATTGCGCCGCTGATTATGACCTCTTTGGCATCGACTTTG
>CADAUV010000002.1 GCA_902791235.1 Oscillospiraceae bacterium | reverse complement strand
CCACGCATTTTCGGCAGGTATATATTCAATAAAGCATTTGCCTCTCTCGGTGCTTTTGAGAAAAACAAGACCGTCGTCAAACCGCTCGGAAAGCCACGCCTTTTTTGACGCAACCTGTACGTCGTTGTTATTTGAAATCGCACAGCAAATGTGCTCTTTTTCAATATTATCTTTCGTAACTCTTATATATTCCATATCATATTCCCCGTTAAATCAGAATTGGTCTGTCTATTCCTGACCGTCCGTTTCGTCATCGCCATTATTATCGCTGTCATGACCCATGGCAAAGCCGAGACCCACACCTATTGCAAGACCAATAGGTATCCACAAACTGATGTTTTTTGTTGCAGCTCCGACAGCAGCTCCGATTGCAATTCCTATACACATACCAATCGCAAGGCTGGATGTGTTATTGCCTCTCTTATTGTTCTTGTTATTCTCATTCATAAAAGCACCTCATTAAATCCCGATTCGTCGGGTTCATTATAACACAGTGCAAAAGAAAAGTACAGACGCGGTTATCGGCTGTACAGTCAGTCAAAGTGTCTCTCACTACACAATTTGAGAAACGCGCTTTTACATTAATACCCCTTTCTTCCCGATTTTGAGTCCGGGGAAATCATCACGGTAAAAGAGCGAGCGCGCTGTCGGTACGGAGCAGTCCATCGCCTTGGCAATATCCATCGGTGTGAGGACGGGTTTTCAACCCGTCCTTAACTTATGCTAAAATCCCCCAAAACCGCTTAAACAGTGGCTTTGGGGGATTTCCTGATTTTACTTGAGATTGCTTGAGACAGCCTCAGATTCGTTGAATTGCAACAAAGTTGCAACAATAACATTTACAGATTTAAAAGATTTATATCAAATCTTCCGTTTTGCTTAAAGTATCCCAAATTGAAAATTTTTCCGTGATTCTTCTTGTTCCATGTTTCTGCAACAGTTTTTAATTCTTTAGCTGTAATCAGTAATATTTGCGTATCATTGTTTAAAGAATAGTCTACGCATTCCTGAATACTTTGAGATGTGAAATCAGGTGCAATAACCATAAATACAACAACATCTTTTTCAGACGTTTTTATATAACGGTCAAACTGTTGAATATGGTCTTTTAAGTTTACAGGTGTTTCCTTTGATTTGTTATCCCACATAATATACTTGTCTTTAAATGATAACTTACCATCAGGATGGTCTGTTCCCGTAAGTGTTAAAGGTTTATTCAGTAACATTTTTTCAAAAATGTAATTAGTTGCATCCTCAAAAAGATGTTCACATTGCAAATCTTTGTCAATAACTTTATTCGCCCTGAGATATTTCAAATCTCGATTTGCTAATTGCTCAAAAACAGGGATTAATCTTTCTCTTTCATCTTCTGTTTTTAATTCAATTCTACGCATTGAATCGTAATATTCGAGAATTCTATCAATTAACGCTTTTTTTGTGCCTGATACATTTAAACCTATATCTGCGCACCATTTCTGTAACACAGTTACATTAAGTCCGTCATATACGGAAAATCCACCTATTAAATTGGATGGCTGGACTACTTTAAGGATGTTTTCTTTCAATTCATTAACAGTTGGATTATTTGACATAGCAATAGCGGCTTTTTGGTCGTTTTCACTAGCCTTATTAACTATATCAAGAAGATACTGTTTTTTAGTCTTACGAATAACATAATCAACGAGGTTTTCATAACCATAGGAACGAATTTCTATATGATAATATTTGCGAATTTCTTTAGCAATATCAGATGGAATAATATCGCATATATTTCCGTCAGAATTCTTAATGGCAAATAGTAATCCTTTTGATTGAAGTAATCTACGGGTAGCGTCGATGTCGTCAAAAGTATGTAGTGCATTTTCTGGATTAGGGAATCTACCAGATTTTGCTTCTAAAATATGTTGTTCTTTTGTAGTAATAGAAAGATACTTCCTTAATTCTTCAATCAGATTTTTCTCATCAACAGAAATATCATCATTCCAAGCCCAAGCCGTATCTAACATATGCTTAAACAAAGCAAAATCTTTAGGGATTTTATGACTATCGAAATTATTAGACTCGTCTATAATGTTTTTTTCATAATTCATTATAGCAGTGTCAGTATCTTTTTGTGTAGAAATAAAATCATCTTGGTCTAGCAAGTAATCTCTAATTAGAATAGGAGCAATAATTCTTACTGCACGGTTGCTGTCTAAATTCAACTCATCAAGTCTTGCAGAAATGTTTTCATATGAAGTATATTGTTTAGCCGTTTTTGCTAAAAACTTTTTGATTTCATCAAAGTCTAACCGCCTATAATCAGCTACATAAGCAGATGCAATACGTTTAGCTATAGTTGTATTAGGTATTTGCTCAATATAACTAATAAAATCCATATAATCCACCTCATTATAATTCTAACATAAGTGAATAATAATGTCAAAATATAATTTATAGTGCTATTCAATCAAAATGTCTCTCACTACACAATTTGAGAAAGGCGCTTTTCAGCACCTTATATTTTTTTCCCAATTTTGAGCCCGGGGAAATCATCGCGGTAAAAGAGCGAGCGCGCCGTAGGCACAGAGCAGTCCATCGCCTTTGCAATATCCATAGGCGTGAGGAATACAAGCCCGTCATAAAAAGGTTAGGTTTTGGCTTTGGCTTTGACCTTTTGCTCCTAAGGACATAAAAACCGCCTGAATACGCAAGTATACAGGCGGTTTTTTATTCACTCTGTTATTCTTATTTTCCCTGCTCAACAGCTTTGATGTCCTTTTTAGACGCTTCCTTGAGAGCATAGGTATCAAACTCCGCTGTCGCAGGGAATTTGATTTCAATTGTGCTTATCCTGCTGAACAGCGCTTTGCCGTGCTTCAGGTCGATATCAAATACATGACCTCCGCTTTTTTTGTCCTCCGATACGAAGTGGAGATGCCAGCCCGGTGCATTAATTCCGTCCATATAGTCGGGGAAATAGATGCAAACCAAAGCGCCCCTTATATTCTCAAAGCAGAAATCCTTTTGATTGTTTTCAAGGATTTTTTTAAGCTCGACATGGCGTGATTTGAGTCCGTCCTCTGAGCGTGCCATAACCTTGTTGAAACAGCCGTCAACCCTGACAATATGCATACTGTTGAGCGCGAAGCTCTCATCAATCGTTATATCGAGGAATCTCTTTAAATCATCAATGCTTCTGATGTTTTCCAAGTCAATTTCATTTTGCGGGTCAATAAATGAAACAGCGCAGAAGGGAACGCCCGTATCGCTGTCCGCCTCGTTGATTGTTCCGTCTGATTTAGCCTGATAGCAGTGGCCGTCAAGAACAATCATTTCGCCGTTTACATCCTCAAATGTGCCAAGCCCCGTGTCGCCGTGTTTTAATAACTCCTCAACAGTTATTACGGATTTTGTGTATCCGAGCATTAAGGCCTGCAGCGTTGAAATCTGAAACATTTTTAGCTCTTTCATATTAAACTCTCCGAAAAATATTTTTTGTAATTATAACATATTTCCCGTAAAAAGCCAAGGGGAACGGGTGCCTCGTTTTAATCTCTTATCTCTTTCCCCAGAAAGCGCTGAGCGAATTGTACAGATATTCATACGCGTTTGCATATTCGTGCTTCGCGCCGTCCTTAATCTTATAGGTAATATTTCCCTGCGATTTGTCGCTGTCGGTGAAAATGAAGAGGTCAGGGTACTCCTCGCGGAATCTCTCCATCAGAAGCTCCATTTTTTCGTAGGTAACATCCTCCGTGCCCTCCGCGCAGGAAATGAAAAACTCATTGTTTTTATAGCCGAGCCTGTTAAGCTCCTCTCTGAGCGCACTTCCGACAGCATACTCGTAATCGTTGTCGTAATCCTCAAAGCTGCCTGCCGCCATCGGTGCGAAGTAGTAGAAATAGTCAAGGCTCTGAGTAAGCGTGTACCATGCGACGGCACCACCCATTGAAAAGCCCGAAAACGCCCTGTGAGCCCTTGAAGCCTCAATACCCTGAGGCGTTACCTCCTCTGCGTAGGTTGAATATTTGCTTTCAACAGTCGGGATTATTATATCTCTTAGCTCCTCCTCGAAATCCTCGAGCATTGCCGTAAGGCTCATATCACCGAGCCTGATGTCGTCGTTCGGATAAAAGGCGGGATTAACCGCAATCATCGGCTCGATATCGCCGTTTTTAATCATATTATCAAGGATGTTTTTAAGCGTTGCCTCGCTGCCTGCTTCGCCGAAGAAAGCCGTTTCGTCAGCGCTCACGCCGCCTATGATATAAAGCACATTGTACTTCTCGCTTTCGCTGTAATCAGGCGGAAGATAAACAATCGCTTCCTTGGTGTGGTCGCCGTGGGTGTAGGTGATTTTCTCGGAAGGGGTTGAGCCTTCAACGGCTTTATAGTATTCATCGCTGATTGGTGTAAGCGTTGGCGAAAAAGTGCCTGCCTGATTACCGCCGCCGGTGCTGATATTCTGCTGCGTGGTCTGCGTTGTCAGCGCCGTATCATTTGTGCTGCATGCCGTCATTGAGAAAAGGAGCAATATGGCTGAAAGCAGAGCGGTAAGCTTAGTTTTTAATCTCATATTCATTCCTCATCGGGTGCCTGCCCGTCGTGAGCAAGCCATTTACATTCGGTGATTTGCATTTCCGTAAAGACGGCTTTGAAGGATGAATTTTCCGCACTGCAGGCGTAGATGCCGAAGCTGATTTCGTCCTTTACGCCAAACATATGACAAATTCTCATCTGTCTGAAATTTATGCCGTCAAGGGAGTTTTCAATGCAGAAGTCGTCATCCCTTCTGCTCAGTCTGAACCACATCGACTTTACCGACGCGTCTATATCGACTGAGGACCAGTCTGAATAGCCGTTATTTGTAACAACGCTTCCGAGCCTTTGTATCCTGTCGTTTTCATATTCGACGGAAGCCTTCAGCCAGTTATCGCTGTCAAGGTACATTACAATTCCGCTCTGGTCGTAGCGCACCTTCGTTTCGTACTCCGTCTTGAGCGTGAAGGAAAAGTACTTCTCCTGCGTTTTCATCTGAAGAAGGGGAGCGTTGTCGTTTCTGAAATGGTAGTAGGTTCTCTGCCACAGGTCGGTAAACGGCTCGGTGATTATCTCAATTCTGTCAGCCCCGACGCTGCAGCGCTGAGGCTTTCTTGTCCATTGCATTTTATCGGTATCAATCTTCATATTAAACAGCTTCTCCGTTATTACTTTCTTATAAATTTTTCGTCAGCTTTGTACTCGTCGGAGATATAGCGCTCCACCTTCATATGAAGGTTGTATTTTTCACGAAGCGCTGCAATTTCCTCCATCATCGGCGAGGAGTGGTGATGGTCGATTGCCTCCTGATTTTCCCAGCTGTCAATAAGAAGCACGGTGCCTTCATCATTAAAAGGCGAGAAGTAATCATATCTGAGATTGCCTTTTTCCGCGCGTATTCTTGACGCAATGCCGCTTCTCTCCATTTCATCTGCAAAAGCTTTTGCGTCGCCCTTGCCTTCGCCTGTATAATAGATATTTATTGTAATCATATTACCTCATATTTCTCCCGTATCATTTTTTGCAAGCGGTATTATACCATTTTTCGGATGAAAAGTACAGACTCATTGGGCTGTTATCTGTACTCGATTGTAACGGTTACGGGTTTATCTGAAAGCAGACGGCTTATCTCCTCATCGGGAAGGTCAATTCTGCCGAGCCTTGTATATTCCCAGGTGTTAGAGCCGTAAAATAACACAAGTCTGTCGCCTGTGTAAAGCATAATATCACCTGCCTGCGTGGTGATGCTGACATCGTTTTCGGGAAGACTTTTACCTATTTCGCCGACCTGTTCAAAGCCGCCGTATTTCTCGGCTTTAATTGTAAGAGGGGAACTCTTGACAAGCTCCTTGAGCGCGTCAACGCTTTCGTTATTCTCCCATATAACAGGCGCGCTTTCGCCGTCAATGCTGAGCGTAAGCTTTGCTTCAGCCGTCGGCGCTTCAGTAGTCTGCCCGCTCTGCAGGGCGGTGCTTTCCGCCGCTGTGGTAACATCCGCGCTTTTTGCACTGCAGGCGGTGAATACAACAAGAAGCAGACTTATTAAAAGCACAATAGTATTCTTTTTCATATCACATATTCTTTTTGAAGAATTCATCGAGCTTTTCAAACGGGATGACATTGTTTTCTCCGCCGTCGTAGAGGTCGGTGTGGACAGCGCCTTCGATTACAAGAAGCTCCTTGTTGTCGGCGTATTTGCTGTCTTTAATCATGTTTTCGTATGCGTCCTTGCCGAAGTAGAAGGAGTGCGCCTTGTCGCCGTGCATAACCATAACGGCGCTTCTGATTTCATTGCTGTACATAAGTATCGGCTGATTGATGAAGGACTCACAGCCGATTACATTCCATCCGCCGTTCGAGTTGAGCGAGCGCTCGTGATAACCTCTGTCCGTCTTGTAATAGTCGTAGTAGTCCTTCACAAAGAACGGAGCGTCCTCGGGAAGCGGGTCAACAACGCCGCCGCCAAGCTTGTATTCGCCGTTTCTTAAATCCTCAAGCCTCTGTGCGCACATCGCCTTTTTTGCGTTGTAGCGCTCCTCCTCGCTGTCGGCGCTGTCAAAATAGCCCTTTGCGTTAACTCTCGTCATATCGTACATAGTGGAAGCGACGGTCGCTTTAATTCTTGTATCAAGCGCCGCGGTGTTAATCGCCATACCGCCCCAGCCGCAGATGCCGATAATACCTATTCTCTCAGGGTCAGCCATATCGCAGAGCGAGAGAAAATCGACAGCCGCCATAAAGTCCTCGGTGTTTATATCGGGGGAAGCCATATAGCGGACATTACCGCCGCTCTAGCCCGTGAAGGAGGGGTCAAAGGCAAGCGTGAGGTATCCAAGCTCCGCCATTTTCTGAGCGTAAAGGCCCGAGCACTGCTCCTTTACAGCGCCGAAGGGTCCGCATACCGCGATTGCAGGGAGCTTGCCCGAAGCGTTTTTCGGTGCGTATAAATCTCCTGCAAGCGTGATTCCGTAGCGGTTAACAAAGCACACCTTGCTGTGATTTACCCTGTCGCTTTTCTCGAAGGTTTTGTCCCATTCCTGCGTTAAATTAAGTTTTTCTGTTTTAATCATAATTGCCTCTCTTTCGCGTTTTGCTCAGGTGCAGGCTGATGATTTTCGGTATTTATCAGCTTGCGCCCGTTCGTATTTTATTATTTGGCACAGTATTGAATTTTATTTTCCTTTGTGCTACAATATTACTATAACACCTAAAGCTGACTTTAGGTCAAGCTTTTTTTGAGGAGAATTTTTATGTATACAATAGGTCAGGTTTCCGAGATGTTTTCCCTCCCCGTATCAACGCTGAGATATTATGACAAGGAGGGGCTTTTCCCCGAGATTGAAAGGCAGTCGGGCATCCGCAGATTCAGCGACAGGGAGCTTGAGGCGCTTCGTGTTATCGAATGTCTTAAAGCGAGCGGACTTGAAATCAAGGATATTAAGCAGTTTATGGATTGGGCTGTTCAGGGTGAGAGCACTTACGAAAAACGCCTTGAGCTTTTCAAAGCGAGAAAAGAAGCCATTGAGGAGGAAATCTCAAGGCTTGAAAAAATGCTCTCTATGGTAAAGTACAAGTGCTGGTATTACGAAACTGCAATTAAAGACGGTAATGAAAAAAGGCTGGCGGAGATAATTCCCGACAGCCTTCCCAAAGATATTAAAGAGCTTTATAACAGCGCCCACTCGTAATCAGAGCGTTACGCCGTCCTTGAATATGGCAATTTCACGGCAGGAGTTTTTCTCGTTCATACACTCCCTGCCGTTGACTGTTTTTATGAGCAGGTCGAAGAGCTTTTCATCGCTTTCGCCCTGCGCGTCAAAGTCAATCCAGCTTTTTTTCTTATTCGCAAGCTTGGTGTTGGTCGCAAGCTTGAGCGTGGGCACAGGCGCGCCGAGAGGCGTACCTCTTCCCGTTGTGAATAAAAATATATGACAGCCGCAGGCGGTCAGGTTTGTTACTGCAACCATATCGTTGCCGGGTCCGTTTAAAAGGTGAAGACCGTTTTTTGTAACCGTGTCGCCGTAGTCAAGCACATCTCTTATAACAGAGTGTCCTCCCTTTTGTACACAACCGAGGGACTTTTCCTCAAGCGTGGTGATACCGCCCGCTTTGTTACCGGGCGAGGGATTCTCGCTCACGGGCTCGCCGTGTGAAATAAAATAATCCTTAAAGCCGTTAATCATATTGACGGCTTTTTTAAATACCTTCTCGTTTTCACAGCGGTTTAAAAGAAGCTGCTCCGCGCCGAACATCTCGGGTACCTCGGTAAGCACGCAGGAGGCGTTCATCGAAGTAAGCCTGTCCGTAAGTCTGCCCACCATGGGGTTTGCGGTAATTCCCGAAAGCCCGTCGCTTCCGCCGCATTTAAGACCTACAACAAGCTTTGAAATCGGTACGCTTTCACGCCTGTCGTTTTCGGCGTTTTTCCTCAGAGCCTCAATGAGCCTTACGCCCTCGGCAATCTCGTTTTCGCAGTCCTGCGCGTTGAGAAAAGCAACTCGGCTTTCATCGTATTTTCCAAGGACCTCTTTAAGCGCGGTGATATTATTGTTTTCACAGCCGAGTCCAAGCACAAGCACGCCTCCGGCATTCGGGTGCTTTATAAGTCCGCTGAGTATTTTCTGCGTAGTACGCATATCGTCGCCAAGCTGTGAGCAGCCGTAGGGGTGGGTAAGACATACTGCGCCTGTTTTTTTGGCAATCGCCTCTGCAATTTTGTTAATGCAGCCGACGGTGGGGATAATCCATATATCGTTTCTTATTCCTATCCTGCCGTCTGACCTCACATATGCCTCAATGCTTACGGGCTCAGCGCTTTTATTATCCGTTTTTTCGGGATTATAGCTGTATTCTTGACAGCCCGAAAGATTTGTTTTAAGGTTGTGAGTATGTATATGCTCGCCCTTTTTTATATCGCATAATGCCGTGCCGATTTGAAAGCCGTATTTGATTACAGCCTCGCCCTTTGCTATATCACGCCTTGCGTATTTGTGTGCGTTTTCGGTGTTTATTTCAACATTGTCATTTTCGTGAATTACAAAACCGCCCATTTCAAAGCCTCTCTGCCTTCGCCGTTTTCAAACATTTTATATGCCTTTAAAATATCATCCTTAGCGTCTGAATAGTCAGCGCCGAACATTTTGCCTGAGATTATTTGCTCAAGGCTCTTTTCTTTTATTTCCGAAATAAGCGAAGCGTCGTCATTCGGCTGGCAGTGCCTGTAATAGTAAATCAGCCCTGCAAGCGATACGCAAACGCTCCTCGGGAATTTACCGTATCTGTTCATAAAGTCAAGCGCGGTCGGTGTTACGCGAACGGAAAACTTGCTTATTGAATTAAGAGCTATTGAAGTAAGCATATGCTTTATATACGGATTTGAAAATCTTTCGAGCACCGCGTCTGCAAACTCCCTGTTATTCTCGCTTTGCTCAAGCATGGGAAGCGCGCAGTCATAAAGATAGCTCTTTAAAAAGCCGCTTATGTCCTCGTCCTCAAGACATTCTCCGACGGTCTGCACACCCGTGAGAAGCGCGGGGAAAACGGTAACCGTGTGCGCTCCGTTTAAAAGCCTTACCTTGCGTGCCTTTACGGGCTTGATATCCTTTGTCCAGATAACATTGAAGCCTGCTTTTTTTAGCGGAAGCTCGTTTTCAAAATCGCCCTCAATTGCCCAGAGGTGATAGGGCTCGCCCGTGTCGAGAAGCCTGTCGTTTTCACAGCCCTTGATGACCTCGCCCTTCGGGTAACCCGTTACAATCCTGTCAACAAGCGTGTTGCAGAAGGTGTTTTTATTGTTAACCCATTCTGTAAAATCCTCGCCGAGAGCCCAAATCTCAGCGTGTTTGAGTACGCATTTTTTAAGCTCGTCGCCGTTTGAATCAATAAGCTCGCAGGGGAGAAGCACAAAGCCGTCAAGCCCTGCATTGAACCTTGCGTAAAGAAGCTGCGTCAGCTTAGCAGGGAAGGAGAGGGCGGGTCTGTCGGTAAGCTTACAGCTTTCGTCAAAAGTAATTCCTGCCTCGGTTGTGTTGGAGATTATGAAGCGAAGCTCGGGATTATTTGCAAGCCCGATATAATCCTCGTATTCCTCATAGGGATTTATGCACCTGCTGACGCACTCAATCTCCCTTATTCTCTGAACGGCTTTTCCGTTTTCAATACCGCGGATTACAAGGTGGTATCTGCTGTTTTGCTCATTAAAGGCGTCAAGATTTCCTCTTGGCGTGGGCTTAACAATAACAACGCTTCCGTCGAAAAGTCCCTGACTGTTCATACTGTCGATAAAATCATCTGCAAATGCCCTTAAAAAATTGCCCTGACCGAATTGTAAAACTCTCTCGGTGTTTTTTAGCTCTATGCTGTTTCCCGTGTCGTTGAGTAAAAGGAAATGCGGATGCTCAAAGCCCGTTTTGTTGGGCTTGTGGAAGGTCAGAAAGAGCTTGCTTTCAGCCATGAAAATCATACCGTGGCCGCCGTCGTTGTCAATGAGCGGAGCAAGGTGGACAAAGTCGTTCTTTATACTGCCGCCGCTGAATTTTACAAGACATTCTGCATAGCGGTGATTAATAAAGGTTGACCACAGCATTAAAAGCTCGCCGCCGTCAGTCCTGTACATAAAGGGTCCGTCGGTTATGTAATGCTCGCCCTCGGGCTTTTTCTCAATATAATAAGGCTGTGAGCCTGCAAAGAGAGTTACGGGCTCGCTTACAGCAGTCTTTAAATCCTCGCTTAACTGAAGGTAGCATACCGTGCCGTCGGTTATCTGCGTATGCTCGTGGCAGAATACAAGATAGGGGATACCGTTTTCGGTGTAAAGCGTACCGTCAAGACATTCCCATTCATACGGCGTTACCGCGCCGTCGCTGTGCGGTACAAACGGACCCGTCGGGCTTTGCGCTTTGAGAATATATGTGCCGCGAAGTCCGTTTTCCTTTGTGAAGGTTGCAAGCATATAGTATTCGCCGCGGTATCTGTGTACCTCGGGCGCCCAGTTTACTGCGGTGTTAAGGCCGTATTCATCCGAGCTGAAGCACTGTGTCGCTTCGCTCCAGTTTTTCAGGTCTGACGATATATAGACATCAAAGCCGCCGACTCCTGTTCCGAAATCCTTTGCCCTCGTGCCGTAGAGATAGTATTTGCCCTCCTCGTAAAGCACATACGGGTCTCGGATATTTATATCAAAGCTATTAAGCATTATAGCACCCCCGATTCACCTTTTAGTATAATATCAATTAAGAGTAAATTCAACAGTCTTTTCCTCGCCTGCGGTAAAGATTACGCTGTATTTTTCGTCTGAAAGCGGACAGGTTAATTCAATCTTCTGTGCGATATCCGACTTGACGGTAAGACTTGCCGTTTTTTTCTCAAGATTCCATTTGAGCGAGGTTACAAGCGCCCTTGTTCTTGTACGAAGTCCGTTTATTTTACCGCAGTTAAAGCCGCTTTCAGGCAGTGCCGGCAGCGCTTCAATTTCATTCGGATTTGAATAAACAAGGCTTTCGTTGATTATTCCGAGATAGCCTATTGCAAAATCCGTGCAGTATGCCGAGCGCTGGTCGTAGTTATGATTTGTGAGAAGTGAGTTGTAGTGGATTTTATTATTCACCAGCTTTAAAAGAGCGGCGGAAAGGCTTTTTCTGTCCTTGAGCCTTGCGGCAATCAGGCTGCGATGCACGAGTGCGTGCGAAGCTGCGTTCTCGCTTTCGCGGTTGTCAATTGCCTGTATACACGCCTGTCTGAGCTTCTCGTCCTTCTGTGTTTCGTCAAGCGGCCATACGCAGTAAAGATGGCTTAAATGACGGTGCTCGTTGTTTTCCTTAAACTGATTGCACGCCCATTCTTTAAGCGCTCCCGTTTCATCAAAGAGATAGGGGGGTAAAGCCTTCAGGAGCTTTTCCCATTTCTGTGTATCGGCGTTTTCGTCAGTATCCCTCATTACCTTTATCAGCATTCTGAGGTTATCCCTGCAGGCAGAAATGTCAATGGCGCAGTTCGCGTCGGACGGCGAGGGATAGTTTGACGGATTGTTCTCGGGAGAATAGCTCGGCAGTATGCAGTAATACTCGTTTTCACCAAGCTCACTCTTACCGCCTTCAAAGTGAATATTGCCGTTTTCATCGGTGTAGTATTCGGGGGTCATAAGCTGCTCCCAGTAATTAGCGCTCTTTGTGAGAAGCGGCAGGAGGATATCCCTTTCAAGCTCAAGATAGCCCCTTTTTTTTAACATAGCTATATCCTCTTGCGTTATTGAAAGCACCGAAGTAAGCTTGTTAAGGTCGTATTCCTCTGAAAGCGGAATATGAATATTGCCGTAGGTTTCAAGCGTTTCAAAAAGCGGCTGAAGCATCCAGCTTGCGCCGGCGTTCCAGTACCTGAAAGGATAGGCGTAGCAGGTCTCTGTGAGCGCGGAGCAGTCGCCGTCGGTATGAACGGGAGCCTGTATTGCGTTTTTAAAGCCGTGCGTGGCTTCTGCGTTTTGCTCCCAGCCTGCAACCTGACGGAGTATGAAAAATGTGTAACCGACGGGCGCAGAAGCGATATTGCCGCTGTTCATCGAGGAGGTCTGCAGATTAACATTTGCATCCATAGTGAATTTGCTTCCCCAGCCGGGATTGAATTCGCCCGTCCAGAGCCCTGCAAGACGGCTTGTCGAGTAGCCGCAGCAGCAGAGATAAGCATATCTGCCCGAATAGTAAAGCTTTTCCATAAGCTCGCTTTTAAGCTCTTTTTTGTTTTTCTGAAGCGCAAGAAGCGAATCGTTTGAAAGCTTGCTTTCAGATTCGGTAAGGCTTATATCAACCGCGCTGAAAAGCGGAGTATAAATCCGAAGGTGGTTATTAAGCGCCTTGTTATAATCAAATGCGCTGTCAACGGTGTACTTTTTTGCAACAGCCTCAGCCTTATTGTAAAGCGAGGTGAAAAGCGCATAGCTCTTTGCTTCTGCAAAGTCTTTGATATCGCCCATATCGTTTGTTCTGCCTGTGAGCGAAATCAGAGTAACGCATTTGGCGTCGGTTATTTTTACAGCGGGGTTTCTTTTGCCTGCGTACTGTTTATCCCTGATTTGACGAAGCTCGGTCAGCTCCTTTTTGCCGCCCTCGCAGATTATGTATGTAAGCGTTGCGTAGCCGCCGTTTTTAAGCTCGCTTTTTTCATAGCTCGGATAGTGCACAATCTGAGCAACTGCGTTTAAACTGTTATTAACAACATGCTTGTAAAGCGTTTTCGCCTCGTCGCCTGCGCCGTAGTTTGCCATTGAGGACATAGCGTCAAAGCTGAGCGTAATGGATAATGCTTTTCCCTCATCGGAGCTTTCAAGCCTTGTGATATTAACGCCGTCAGCCTGAGAGGTAAAGGTCGTTCTCTCCCACTGTCCGTAGGAGTTTGTGTAGTGTACGCCCACTTCGGCGGTGCTGTAATTTGTGTAGCGGTAGTAATTTCGGATATTATACTGCTTCTGTTCGAGCCTCAGTGCGCCGCCCGGATGAAAGTAATAAACATCGTCATAGCTTGCCTTGTCAATAATATCCCTGCCGTCGATAATGCTTCTCTTGACCTCCTCAAGCTCAAAGGAGGTGTCGGGAGTTATTCTGTCGTGGCAGTTTGGCATAATGAAATGCATATTCTGGAAAATGAAGCTGTCGCTGTAAGGCGCGCCGCTTGTTACAACGCCCTGCATTCCGTTACCGCTGACCATACCCTCGCGCCATTTTGAAGCGCGGTTTCTGCGGTTTGGCGAAAGCTTGGTACAGCTTCTTGAATAGGATATTTTTTTAAGACTGTCAAAATGCTCGGTAATGCTCATAATAGTCCTCCGAAATATTATTCTCAAAATATAATATCATAAATCAATATAAATAATGCGACATCTTTCTTTGAAAGATGTCGCATTCAGTGTGCCGAAAAAACCAAACAACAAATTCGGCACGCTGTCGTGCTTTTGTAAAAGGAGCAGAATTTCGTATTTTGCGAGTGGGAGCTGTACAAAGGTACTGCCCCCGAGCAAAAGACGGAAAGCGCCAAAAGCCGTGCAAACTTTATGCTTGCACGGCTTTTAAATAATTACCGTGCTATAATACGATAAAAAATTAAACCTCATTATTACGAGCAATAATCAGGTTCTTTATCGTCTACGGCGCGGTTATGCCCTTTTTCAACAGCACTAAGCGACATCTTTGTTGAAAAGATGTCGCATTTGTGTTATTCTTAAATCGGTAATTTTTAATCTTAAATCGGTGATTTTATGATTTCATTTGAATTTAACGGCGTGAGCTTCGGCCTTGTCAGCGCAGGCAGGGGCGTTATGGAAGAAAAGATAGATATGCACGCCCATTCCTCAAACAGCTTTGAGCTGCATTTTATAACAAACGGCAGAGGCACGCTTGTTACAAAGGACAAGGAATATCGGCTGAAAAAAGGCGATTTCTTCGTAACGGGTCCAAATATCTATCACGCTCAGACGACGGACAAGGAAACTCCCGTTGAGGATATTTATATCTATCTGCAGAAAATCGGAGGTACTCCGAATGTTCTTTCCGCAGCTTTTCTTGACACGCATTTTTATTTTGCCCACGGCTTTGATTACAGGCTCGCCGACGAGGTCGTAAGCGAGCTCAGGGAGCGTAAGCTCGACTATAAAACCGCGGTGTCCGCACTGCTTTTAAAACAGCTTACCGAGCTTGTGCGTGCGTATCTGCCCGACGGTATTTATCAGAATACCGAGGACGAAAACCTCTACGACCGCCGCTTTCTTATCATCGAAAGAAGCTTCCTTTATTCGCCCGATATAACTCTTACACAGCTTTCGGAAAATATCGGACTTTGTACAAGGCAGACCGAAAGACTGCTTAAAAAGTATTACGGAAAAACCTTCCGTGAGCTCAGGCGCGAAAAAAACATATCCGATTAGAGCAGGACGATGTTGTGCTTTCGGCACTCCTCACGCATTTCCTCGGGCCAGATTGCGCACTGCACTTCGCCGATATGCGCTTTTTCAAGAAGGAGCATACAGAGCCTTGACTGACCTATTCCGCCGCCTATTGTCAGCGGCAGTGTGCCGTCAAGTATCATTCTGTGAAACGGGAAGTTCTCACGCTCGCTGCAGCCCTCAAGCTCAAGCTGACGGTGAAGGCTTTCCTCGTCAACACGGATGCCCATTGAGCTTATCTCAAAGGCGCAGCCAAGCACTTCGTTCCACGCAAGGATATCTCCGTTGAGCGCCCAGTCGTCGTAGTCGGGGGCTCTTCCGTCGTGCTTTTCTCCGCTTTTAAGCCTTTTGCCAATCTGCATAAGGAACACGGTGCCGTGCTTTTTTGTGATTTCGTTTTCGCGCTTCTTTGGCGTGAGGTCGGGGTACATATCCTCAAGCTCCTGCGTCGTGATGAAGAAAACCTCGTCGCTCATTTCAAAGCTGAGCATGGGATAGGCGTTCTTTACGACCTCGTTTGTTTCCGTGATTGCCCTTACAATTTTTTTGACAATCTCTTTGAGGAAATCAATATTCCTTTCCTCTTCAGTGATAACTCTGCACCAGTCCCACTGGTCAACAAAAAGGGAGTGAAGATTGTCGGTGTCGTCGTCGCGGCGGATTGCGTTCATATCCGTGTAAATGCCCTCGCCGTGCTCATAGCCGTAGCGGTAAAGCGCCATACGCTTCCATTTAGCAAGGCTTTGTACAACCTCAGCCTCGCCCTCAATATTTTTCATTGTGAAATGCACCTTGCGCTCAACGCCGTTTAAATCGTCGTTGATTCCGCTTTCCTTGGTAACCATAATCGGCGCGGTAACGCGGTCAAGATTAAGCGCCTTTGAAAGCTTGAGCTGGAAGGTGTCCTTCACAGTCTTGATGGCGTACTGCGTTTCTCTTTGCGAGAGCTTTGTTTTGTAGTCCTTCGGGTAAATCATAACTATCTCCTTTCATTAAAAAAGGAGTCTTTGAGAGTAAATCCCAAAGACTCCTTTGTCTTTTACGGTATTCAAATTAAAAAGGGTCTTCGAGATAATCTCAAAGACCCCTTTGCCTTACAAGAACAGGTTACACCTTAGAGATTGATTTGTCAATAGAAAATCCGAAAATAAAAACTTTATTTTTATATCTGCCTATGCTATACTTTGCTTGGTGATTATTATGTACGGTGCTGAAATCAGCGAAAATAAAATACTCTTTACAAGGGTTGGGGAGCTTGTGCGTATTACGCCCTGCGGCGATAATGCAATTCGTTTTGAGGCTTTCCCCGACTGCAGCGAGCTTGAACTTAATTACACTCTTATGCCAAAGGCGGCGGACTGTATAATTGAGGACAACGGCAATAATGTTAAAATGACTGTCGGATGCCTTACCGTTCAGCTTGAGCAAAACGGAAAGACAACCTTTTATAAGGACGGCAGTGTCATTCTTGAGGAGAAGCCCGAGATGACCTTTAACAGCGGATTTCGTTGTTACGAAAACAAGGGCAGCGGACTATGGAGTGCGCGCGTAACCTTTGAGGGCAGGGAGGGCGAGCATCTTTACGGGCTCGGCCACGAGGCGAGCGGCTGCTTTGACCTGAAGGGTTGTTCATTCGACCTCCGCCATGTCAACGCAAAATGCACAATCCCTTATATTTATTCCTCGCTCGGTTACGGCTTTATTTGGAATAATCCCGCAGTCGGAACCGTCGAGCTTTCTAATAACCGCACGCGCTGGAGCGTGAGCGCAACGAAAAGGCTTGATTATGTCGTAATCGGCGGTACGCCGAGGCAGGTCTGCTCGGAGCTTGCCGACTTAACAGGGCACGCTCCCGTTATGCCCCACTGGGCGACGGGCTTCTGGCAGAGCAGACTGAGATATGAAACGCAGGAGGATTTGCTTGAGGTCGCAAGAAGATATAAGGCGGAGGGTATACCGCTCAGCGCCATTATCTGCGATTATTTTCACTGGAGCGAGCAGGGAGATTATAAATTTGACTCCGAATATTTCCCCGATGTTAAAGCGATGACCGACGAGCTTCATAAAATGGGCGTGCGCCTTGTGGTTTCAATGTGGCCCACGATTAACGGAGGCAGCGAGAATTATAACTTTATGCGCGATAATAATATGCTTATCCGTACCGCGCGCGGACTTGACAGGGTGTTCAGCTTCTATGGACCTCAGGCGGAAATTGATGTTACAAATCCTGCTGCAAGAAAGTTCGTTTTCTCAAAGCTTAGGGAAAATTATCTTGATAACGGCGTCGACGCGCTCTGGTTTGACGAGGCTGAGCCCGAGGTGCATCCCGAGCAGTTTGACAATCTTATTTTCAGTATCGGCAGGGGCGACGAGGTTGCGCTTCTCTATCCCTATTATTATGCTCAGATGGCATACGACGGCTTTAAGCAGCTTGGCGACGATGAGCCTGTAACCCTCATCCGCTGTGCTTATCTCGGCAGTCAGAAATTCGGCGCGCTTGTCTGGAGCGGCGATATCCCTTCAAGCTTTGAAAGCCTTTCACAGCAGGTGAAGGCAGGGCTTA
Organism: Oscillospiraceae bacterium; assembly: GCA_902791235.1. GTDB lineage: Bacteria > Bacillota > Clostridia > Oscillospirales > Acutalibacteraceae > Eubacterium_R. Next base: position 77,732 of record CADAUV010000002.1, on the reverse strand, counting down.
ATATGTCGCTTTGCGGCATACCGTGGTGGAACACCGATATCGGCGGCTTTTATGGCGGCGATACGCAGAGCAGTGAATTTCGTGAGCTTATTTTAAGATGGTTTCAGTACGGCGTGTTCTCGCCTGTGATGAGGCTTCACGGTAACCGTAACAGGCACGGTGAGAAAAAGCGTGATGTCAAGGAGCCTTCGGGCGACCCGAATGAGCTTTGGAGCTTCGGCGAGGATAATTATAAGGTGCTCAAGGGGCTTGTAATGCTTCGCGAAAGGCTCAGACCGTATATAGAAAAGCATATGGAAATCGCGTCAGAAACAGGCGCGCCCGTAATGCGTCCCATGTTTTTCGATTTTTCCGAGGACGAGAAGTGCTACACCCTCGGCGAGCAGTATATGTTCGGCGACGATATCCTTTTTGCGCCGATTGTCAATATGGGACAGACGGTTAAATCCGTATATCTCCCCAAGGGCGAATGGGTGCTTACAAAAACAGGCGGGACCTTCACTCAGGGCAGTTATGAAATAAGCGCGAAGCCCGATGAATTCATCGCCTTTGTCAGAAAAGGCGCAAAGGTGCTTGAAGCATTTTGACAGCAAAAAGGCAGCGGTTCAGTGTGAACTGCTGCCTTTTGTCAGGTTCTTATCAGGCTTTGTTATTCCGTTTTACGCTTATATAAAGATACAGGAATACCGAGTAGATATAAATTACCGCAACAAGAATACTAAGAAATCCGTTATTGTATGTAAGCGCAGTCAGTCCTGCGTAAAGCGCCGACATCAGCGCTACGGTAAGAAGGAATTTCTTATTTGCCCTGCACCGTGTTTTAGCATATTTCTCGAGTGTGAACAGCAGGAAAAAATATGCGATGAGCGATACAGTCATAAATATGTTTTTCGGTATTTCAAGCACTTTCTCATTTCTCATAAACTCGAGCGCTACGGTAATATTGTTAAGCGCAGTTATGAGAAAAACATGCAGAAGCATATACCTTGTGCCGGCTCTGTCCGTGCCTCTGTCAATCACATTGTTGTACATAAAGCCGTAGCTTAAAAACAGACCTGCCACAATAAGAAATGCGCTGAGTGAGAAGTAGATGCTGTTTAGCGAAAAGCCGCCCTCGAAATAATTAGCAATAGCGATTATCATTTCTCCGAAGGTGAAAACGACATAGAGCATTATTCTCTCTGTGAGGTGTTCAAAATCACCCGAAACAAGCGAGTCGTACTTCCTTGAAAATAACGAGGCGATAATGCCGAAAAGCATTGCAAACGGCGCGAGGGGGAAGCCTGTAAAGCGGTATAGGGGCAGAGATATAAGTACAATCAAAAGCTGCAGTGAAAGGATGATTGCGCTGCGTTTTATATGCGCGGTAATCCACGGCATATTTTCCGACGCTCTTCTGTACTTTATCAGATACTGTATTATCAGGTTTAAAAGTATCAGCGCCCATGCGGTATTGTAGCGCATATAAAAGTCCTGCCACTGCGCTCTTGTACCGTCAGCCATATAGTAAAGCAGGTACATATTTATGAATATCATCAGGTTTTCCTGAAGTCCGTTTTCACCGTATTTGTTGATGAAAAGCACGCTTGAGTACCATACCTGAAGTATTACAAAGGTCGAAAGAATATATGTTAAAAGTACGGATGGCGCAATAAAACCGTTGTCAATCGTATGAATAATTGTATTGCTGCGTCCGAGAATATAAACAAATATCAGGTCGTATATAAGCTCTATGTACTCAACCTTTTTTTCTTTTTTACCGCTGAAAAGCTCCGTCATAGTCAACCCTCCGAATTCTTATAGATTTTATCAAAGCTCACTGAAAGTGTCAAGACTTGAAGGCGTACTGTATTTTTGATATAATGAATTATAAAAATATTGAGGAACTGTAATGTATAAGATTATCAATATAAATAATTATACAAAAAAAGAATATGACGCGTGGTACGCCGTGATGAGCGAGGAAAAGCGGAAAAGGGTTGACGGCTTTGCCTTTGAAAAGGATAAAAAGGCAACGGTTTTCGGCGATATGCTTGCGCGCAAAATGCTCTCGGGTCCTCTTGCAAAGCCGGGTACGGATATCGTTTTCAGCGTAAGTGAAAAGGGCAAGCCCTATGTGAAGGGTGCGCATTGCTTTTTTAATATAAGTCATTCGGGCGATTATGTTTTCTGCGCCGTAAGCCGCAGAGAGGTCGGCGCGGATATTGAGGTTGTGCGCGAGCACAGCGAAAGCGTTTTGCGCCGCGTGTGTACGCAGGAGGAGCTTTCCTATGTTCTTGAAAAGCCCGGGGAAGTCGCCGTGAGGTTTACCGAGATATGGACGCGCAAGGAGGCGTATTTCAAATGCCTCGGCACAGGGGTTACGGATTTGAAAGGCGTTAATACGCTTTCATCAGAAATCAGTAAAGATATGATAACAAAGAGGATAAACGATTATGTTATAAGCATATACGAAAAGCCGTGATTAACACGGCTTTTAAATTTGTATCCCCCCTCGGGGCTTGTGCGGTGTTTTTTGTTGTTTTATAATGGTTACAACAAAATAAGGAGGAATATTTTATGGCATGTTTTGTTGTACCTGCAGTTGAGGCGGTTGTGGTTACAGGCGTATACCTCGCTGCAAAGAGAAAGGAAATGAAGCTTGAAACACCTCAGCTTTCCGAAGGTAATAAATTTGCTTCTGACGAAGTTAAAATTACATGGTCAAAAAGACTTTCCTGGCTTTTAGGAATGCTTTGGGGCGGCGTGATTCTTCTTGCCTTTGAGCATTTCTGGCATGGGGAGATTGTGCCGTTTCCGCCGTTTTTGTCGGCGATGGCGTCGCCTGACGATACGGCTGAGATGCTTCACGAGATGTCGACGGTCGGCGTTTCTATGGCAGTTACGGTAACGGCTGTATGGGGCGTTATATGCGCATTTGTGCAGGCAAAGGTTAACGCTTTAAAAAAGAGCCTGAAAAAAGCGAACGCGTAAGGAGAAAATCTATGACATTACTCATTACAATTATCGCTGCAGTTATCTCTACCATTTTATGGTATGTAAACGAGCAGAGGGATACATATAAGCTTGGCACCTTAAGTCTTATTTATTGGGGCGCATCACTTATGTGGTTTATGGATTTTGTTTTTGAGTATGCGAAACTGAAGGCGGATTATTTCGTTCAGGGATTTTCGGATATCCTGAACGACTCTCTTCTCGGATTGGCTGTTGTTACACTCGGTCTGATTGCATGGATTGTGATTCTTTTTATAAAGGACCCTAAAGGCGTACTCAAAAAGAAGCTTTTTAAAAAGTAAAAAACGAAAACCGTTTCCGATATGCTTCGGAAACGGTTTTATTTTATATTCTCTTTAAAAGCTCCGCTATTTTTTCAGCCGCAATTCTTGTGTCCCCGGGGTCGCCGAAGGTCGTGAAGCGGAAGTATCCGTCGCCGACCTCGCCGAAGCCTGCGCCCGGTGTGCCGACAACCTGAATTTCATTTAAAAGCAGGTCGAAGAATTCCCAGCTGCCCATACCCTTCGGGCATTTAAGCCAGATGTACGGGGCGTTTTTACCTCCGCAGTACTGTGCGCCTGCGCTGTCAAGTGCCTTCATAAGCACTTTCGCATTTTCCTTGTAGACAGCGATATTCTCCTTGATCTCCCTCTGACCCTCGTCGGTGAAAACTGCCGCCGCGCCTCTCTGGAGAATGTAGGATATCCCGTTTGTTTTTGTCGTGCGGTTTCTTACCCACATTGCGTTAAGGCTCATACCGTTTCGCTCAAGCTCCTTCGGTATAAGCGTGTAGCCGAGCCTCGTTCCCGTAAAGCCCGCCGTTTTTGAAAGCGAGCAAATCTCGACGGCGCAGGTTCTTGCGCCCTTGATTTCAAAAATACTGTGGGGGATATCCTCCTCCTCAATGAACGCTTCGTATGCCGCGTCAAAGAGAATTACGGACGAATTTCTGTTGGCGTAGTCAACCCACGCTTTAAGCTTATCGCGTGTGAAAACAGCGCCCGTCGGATTGTTCGGGGAGCATATGTAGATAATATCCGCATTTATATTTTCATCGGGATACGGCGCAAAGCCGTCCGCTTCATTTGACGGGAGATGTATAATTTCTCTGCCCTCGATGATGTTTGCGTCAACATATGCAGGGTAGGCGGGCTCTATGATGAGCGCGCTGTTATCCCTGTCAAAAAGGTCGAGTATATCGCCGAGCTCATCGCTTGCGCCGCTTGAAACAAAAACCTCCTCGGCGCTGATGTTAACGCCTCGTTTTTCGTAGTGCCTTGAGATTGCCTCTCTTAAAAACGGCGCGCCGCATTCGGGCATATAGCCGTTAAAGCTTTCTTTTTTGCTCTGGTCGTCAACCGCACCATGCAGCGCAGTGATAACTGCGCTGCATAGCGGAAGAGAAACATCGCCTATCCCTAAACGGTATAATTTTTGAACGAGTACATTTTGTTTAAGATAGGCTTCCGTTTTCTTTGAAATATTATAAAAAAGGTATGACTCCTTGAGCCTTGCGTAATTCATATTCGGCGTCAGCATTCTTCGTTTTCCTCTTCAAAATTATTCTTGCCGTACCTGAGTGAAGCCGCGATAAAGCCCTTGAAAAGCGGATGCGGTCTGTCAGGTCTGCTCTTGAATTCGGGGTGAAACTGTACGCCGATGTAAAAATCCCTGTCGGACAGCTCCACCGTTTCGACAAGTCTGCCGTCGGGTGAAAGTCCGCTGAGCGTCAGTCCGTGCTGCTGCAGCAGCTCCCTGTAATCGTTGTTAAATTCATAGCGGTGCCTGTGGCGCTCGCTTATTTTTTCGCCGCCGTAAAGGTTTTTTATCACGGTGTTTTCCTGTAACACACAGGGGTACGCGCCAAGTCTGAGCGTACCGCCCTTGTCAATATCCTCGTACTGACCGGGCATAAAATCAATCACCTTGTTTTTGCAGTTCTCATTGAATTCACCCGAGTCCGCGTCGCTTATTTTCGCAACATTTCTCGCGTATTCAATTACGGCAATCTGCATACCAAGGCATATGCCGAAGTAGGGTATGCCGTTTTTCCTTGCGTATTCGCAGGCGTAAATCATTCCCTCAATGCCCCTGCTTCCGAAGCCGCCCGGAACGATAATTCCCGAAAGCCCCGAAAGCGTCAGCGCGCAGTTTTCCTTTGTTATTGTTTCCGAATCAATCCATTTGATTTTCACTTTTGCGTCGTTTGCATAGCCTGCGTGTCTGAGCGCCTCGGCAACCGACAGATACGCGTCGTGAAGCTCAACATATTTGCCGACAAGTCCGACGCACACCCTCTCGCGCTCGCCCTTGATTTTCTCGACAAGCTCTGTCCATTTTTCAAGATTCGGCTCAGGTGCGTCAAGCTGCAGCTCCCTGCATACTATCTCGGAAAAATGCGATTTTTCAAGCATCAGCGGCGCCTCGTAGAGATTGCCAAGCGTGATGTTTTCAATAACGCAGTCCCTCTTGACATTGCAGAAAAGGGAGATTTTGTCAAAGATGGATTTTTCAATATGTCTGTCGCAGCGCAGAACAATTATATTCGGGTTTACGCCCATGCCCTGAAGCTCCTTGACGGAGTGCTGCGTCGGCTTTGATTTATGCTCGTTTGAGCCGCTTAAAAACGGCACAAGACATACATGTATGAAAAGACTGTTTTCTCTGCCGACCTCGAGCGATATCTGCCTTACAGCCTCAATAAAGGGCTGGCTTTCGATATCGCCGATTGTACCGCCGATTTCGGTTATAACAACATCGGCGTCTGTCTTTTTGCCGACGGAGTAAACAAATTCTTTGATTTCGTTTGTAATGTGCGGAATCACCTGTACGGTTGAGCCGAGGTATTCGCCCCGCCTCTCCTTGTTAAGTACATTCCAGTAAACCTTACCCGTGGTAAGATTTGAATATTTATTCAGATTTTCGTCGATAAAGCGTTCGTAATGTCCGAGGTCAAGGTCGGTTTCCGCGCCGTCCTCCGTAACATATACCTCGCCGTGCTGAAACGGACTCATTGTTCCGGGGTCAACATTTATATACGGGTCAAGCTTCTGCGCCGCAATCTTAAGTCCTCTTGCTTTAAGAAGCCTGCCGAGCGATGCCGCGGTGATTCCCTTGCCGAGACCTGACACAACGCCGCCTGTTACAAATATATACTTAGTCATAATTAATCCCATGAGGAAGTGTTAAGGCAGTACTCACATTCGCTGTCAAGCTTTGTGTTGTAATACGAATTATTCTTGCAGCCGTTTTCCTTTTTTTCTTCCTTTATTACATCCTGAATAATTATCATTCTTGCTATAAGCGGAATATTTTTTAGCATATTATCACCTGAAAAAGAGTATAAGGCGCCGCTGTAAAAAGCGACGCCTTTGCCTTGTTTATTCTGTTTTGTATTAAACAACACCCTGTGCAATCATTGCGTCCGCAACCTTTTCAAAGCCTGCGATATTTGCACCTGCAACATAGTCGCCGTCAAGTCCGTATTTCTTAGCCGCGTCGTCAATGTTGTGGTAGATGTTTACCATAATGTCGTTAAGCTTTCTGTCAACCTTCTCAAATGACCAGTAAACTCTCTCTGAGTTCTGGCTCATCTCAAGAGCGGAGGTTGCAACGCCGCCTGCGTTAGCAGCCTTACCGGGAAGGAAGAATACGCCGTTTTTCTGGAGATACTCGGTAGCCTCTCTTGTGGTAGGCATATTTGCACCCTCGCATACTGCGATTACGCCGTTTTCAACAAGCGTCTTTGCGTCCTCAAGGTGAAGCTCGTTCTGTGTTGCGCAGGGAAGTGCAATATCGCACTTGATTGACCATACGCCTCTGCCCTCGTGGTACTGTGCGGAGGGTCTTGCGGCAGCGTACTCTGTAAGTCTTGCACGCTTAACCTCCTTGATTTCCTTGAGAAGCTCAACATCAATGCCTTCTGAATCGTAAATCCAGCCTGTTGAATCCGATACCGTAACAACCTTTGCGCCGAGCTGCTGAGCTTTTTCAACCGCATAGATTGCAACATTACCCGAGCCCGATACAACAACCGTCTTGCCCTTCATATCCTCACCGTGGCATTTTAACATCTCCTCGGTGATATAAAGAAGTCCGTAGCCCGTAGCCTCTGTTCTTGTAAGAGAGCCGCCGTAGGAAAGTCCCTTACCTGTAAGAACGCCCTCGTATCTCTTCTGAATTCTCTTGTACTGACCGAACATATAACCGATTTCTCTTGCGCCCGTTCCGATATCGCCTGCAGGTACATCGGTGTTCTCGCCGATAACCTTACAAAGCTCTGTCATAAAGCTCTGACAGAACATCATAATCTCTCTGTCGCTCTTGCCCTTCGGGTCAAAGTCGGAGCCGCCCTTACCGCCGCCAATCGGGAGACCTGTAAGTGAATTTTTGAAAATCTGCTCGAAGCCTAAGAATTTGATAACCGAAAGCGTAACGCTCGGATGAAGTCTTAAACCGCCCTTGTACGGACCGATTGCAGAGTTGAATTGTACACGGTATGCACGGTTAACATGAACCTGACCGTTGTCGTCAATCCACGGTACTCTGAAACGGAAAATTCTCTCGGGCTCCACAAGCCTTTCGAGAAGTGCAAGCTTCCTGTATCTTTCCTCATTTGCCTCAATTACAGGGCGAAGCGAATCAAAAACCTCGCTTACAGCCTGTAAAAATTCTGCCTCATTGCCGTCCCTCTTTTTGAGAAACTCCATTACCTCGTCTACGTAAGCCATAAATATCCTCCTTAGTCTGTGCCTTAAAAGGCAGAAGCGCCCTTCAGCGTATGGGTATTCATACACTGAAAGACGCCGTTGCCTTCATATTTAATTAAAGAAAAAGAGCCCTTGAGCGTTAACTCAAAGACTCCATTGCCTTTACTCATAAAATCTTACACCCTCGGCTTTGGTTTGTCAAGTGTTTTCTTTAACTTTTTTCTTGACATCCCGCTCTCCTTATTATATTATTTATATATGGGCAAAGGCGTTCATTAATTTGCGGGGTATTCCGTCTTTTAATGGACGCATTTTTATTATATGAATAAAGGTGATAGTATGAATTATACAAAGGAAGAGATTATACAGTATGCAATTGAGGAGGATGTGAAGTTTGTCCGCCTTGCCTTCTGTGATGTCTTTGGCAGACAGAAGAATATTTCAATTATGGCTGACGAGCTTGCGCGCGCCTTCGATTACGGCATTGCGCTTGACGGCTCTGCGATTGCAGGCTTCGGCGTTGATGTACATTCGGACCTGCTTCTTCATCCCGACGCCGATACAATTATGATTTTACCTTGGCGACCCGAGCAGGGCAAGGTCGTGAGAATGTTTTGTTCCATTACCTATCCCGACGGCAGACCCTTTGAGTGCGACACAAGAACGCTTCTTGTGAACGCCGTGAAGGAAGCGGAGAAGAGGGGATATGAGTTTCGCTTCGGTGCGGAGCAGGAATTCTATCTCTTTAAGCTTGACGACGAGGGTGAGCCGACAAAAATTCCTTATGACAAGGCGGGCTATATGGATTTGGCTCCTCAGGACAGGGGGGAGAATATCCGAAGGGAAATCTGCCTTACGCTTGAGCAGATGGGCATTGTTCCCGAAAGCTCGCATCACGAGGAGGGACCGGGTCAGAATGAGATTGACTTCCGTTATTCAGACCCCCTTACGGCTGCCGACAATGTTATGACGCTTCAGACTATTGTAAACACTGTTGCTAACAGGAACGGACTTTGCGCTGACTTTTCGCCAAAGCCGCTTTCCGACAAGCCGGGTAACGGCTTCCATATTAATTTCTCGGTTGCCTGTGATGAAAGTGATGAAAGCACTATGCCGAGGGTGATTGCGGGCGTGCTCGATAAAGCTGTCGATATGACCGCATTTTTAAATCAGAATGAGAAATCATATGACAGACTCGGCAACAACAAAGCGCCTAAATATGTTTCGTGGTCAAGTGAAAACCGCTCGCAGCTTGTAAGAATACCTGCGGCAATCGGAGAGTACAAGAGGGCTGAGCTGAGAAGCGCGGATCCGTCCGTAAATCCGTACATTGCATTCGCGCTCATAATTTACGCAGGGCTTTACGGTATAGAAAATGAGCTTGAGCTTCCCTTTGTTGCAGATTTTAATCTCTATACAGCGGATGAAAAAACACTTTCGGAGTTTAAAAGACTTCCTGAAACTCTTGCTCAGGCTAAGAAGATTGCGCTTGAAAGCGACTTCATCAGAGAGCATATACCTGAGAAAATACTTGATATTTTAAAATAAGATAAGCAAAAAAATGAAAGGAGGGGAGTACTTGGGACTTGTGGAAAAGGTTTACAGCGTTCTCGTTGTGTCCTCTGTTAAAAGCTTTGATACGGCAATGAGCTCAATGCTCCCTGCCTCAAGCTATAAGCCCGTACTGTTTGCGGACAGTATTTCCTGCGCACAGCGTATGATTGCGGAAAGAAGCTTTGATTTTGTAATAATAAACGCGCCGCTTTCCGACGACCTCGGTATCGGCTTCGCCGTGGACTGCGCAACCGATAAGGGCGCCGTGGTGCTTTTTGCAATCAGAAATGAAATTCACGATGAGATTTATGAAAGGCTTTCGCCCTACGGAGTGTTCACACTCTCAAAGCCGATATCCCATCAGTCAATGAGAAATACGCTTGCGTGGCTTCGCACAGCGAAAAACCTTACAAGAAGGTATGACAAAAAAGCCACTTCGGTTGAGGATAAGATGTCAGAAATCCGTCTTGTCAATAAGGCAAAATGGCTTCTTATCAGCAAGGAGAATATGACCGAGCCCGAGGCTCACCGATATCTTGAGAAGGAAGCGATGAACAGGTGTATTACCAAGAAGTCGCTTGCCGAGAAAATTATAGATAAGTATAAATAACCCGATGTTCAGATGAGAACATCGGGTCATTTTTTTGAGAGGTATATATGGTTTATTCTTCTGTGAAAAGTGCGGTGGAGTAATATCTGTCGCCGCTGTCGGGGAGAAGCGCAACGATTGTTTTGCCTGCGTTCTCGTCCTTCTTTGCAAGCTCGATAGCTACGCCGAGTGCTGCGCCCGAGGAGATGCCTGTGCTGATGCCTTCGGTTTTGGCAAGAAGCTTTGATGCCTCAAATGCAGCCTCATTTGATGAGGTGATAACCTCGTCGTAAATTCCGGTGTTAAGCACCTCGGGTACGAAGCCTGCGCCGATTCCCTGAATCTTGTGCGCGCCTGCCGTGCCCTTTGAAAGTACGGGTGAGGTCTCGGGCTCAACTGCTATAACCTTAACATCAGGCTTCTGCGATTTGAGATATTCGCCCGTACCCGTAACGGTACCGCCCGTGCCTACTCCTGCAATGAAAATATCAACCTCGCCGTCGGTATCCCTGTAAATTTCAGGGCCCGTTGTAGCCTTGTGAATTGCAGGGTTTGCAGGATTTACAAACTGACCGGGAATGAAGCTGTCGGGAATTTCCTTTGCAAGTTCCTCAGCCTTTGCGATTGCGCCCTTCATACCCTTTGTGCCGTCGGTGAGAACAAGCTCCGCGCCGTATGCTTTAAGGATGTTTCTTCTTTCAACGCTCATCGTTTCGGGCATTGTGAGGATAATTCTGTATCCCTTTGACGCGGCGATTGCCGCAAGTCCGATACCCGTGTTGCCCGAGGTCGGCTCAATGATAACCGAGCCCTCTTTAAGAATGCCCTTTTCCTCAGCGTCCTCAATCATTGCCTTTGCAATTCTGTCCTTGACGCTTCCTGCAGGATTGAAGTACTCAAGCTTGACAAGAAGTCTTGCTTTAAGACCGAGCGCCTTTTCAATATTTACCACTTCAACAAGCGGTGTGTTTCCTATTAAATCAACAGTTCCTTTATAAATTTTAGACATAGTAATTCTCCTTTGTTAAATAGCTTTGAACGCGTTGTCCAAATCCTCGATAATATCGTCGATATGCTCCGTGCCTATTGAAAGGCGGATTGTGTTTTCAAAAATTCCCTGTTCGGCAAGTTCCTCTGCGGAAAGCTGCGAGTGCGTGGTTGAAGCAGGATGGATGACAAGACTCTTGACATCTGCAACATTAGCAAGAAGCGAGAATATCTTAAGCTCGTCAATGAATTTCCATGCTTCCTCCCGTCCGCCGTTAATCTCAAATGTGAAGATTGAAGCGCCGCCGTTTTTAAAATATCTCTTGTAAAGCTCGTGGTCGGGATGGTCGGGAAGGGAAGGATGGTTAACCTTCTTTACCTGAGGATGCGAGCTTAAATACTCAACGACCTTCTTCGTGTTTTCAGCATGTCTTTCAAGCCTTAATGAAAGCGTCTCAACGCCCTGTAAGAGCAGGAAAGCATTAAACGGCGATATAGCCGCGCCCGTGTCGCGAAGGAGGATTGCGCGAATGTATGTTACAAACGCCGCAGGTCCCACTGCGTCATAGAAGGAAACGCCGTGATAGCTCGGGTTAGGCGAAGCGATGTTCGGATACCTGCCGCCTGCGCTCCAGTCAAATTTTCCCGACTCAACAATCACACCGCCAAGGGTTGTGCCATGACCGCCGAGGAACTTCGTTGCCGAATGAACAACGATATCAGCACCGTGCTCAATAGGTCTTAAAAGATACGGCGTGCCGAAGGTGTTGTCGACAACAACGGGTATGCCGTGTCTGTGCGCAAGCTCGGATATAGCGTCGATATCGGGGATATCGCTGTTCGGATTTCCAAGCGTTTCAAGATATATTGCCTTTGTGTTTTCTCTGATTGCGCCCTCAATCTCAGCAAGATTATGAGCGTCAACAAAGGTTGTGTTAATATTATACTGCACAAGTGTGTGTGAAAGCAAGTTATAACTTCCGCCGTAGATGGTTTTTTGTGCAACTATATGTCCGCCGTCAGCCGCAAGCGCCTCAATGGTGTAGGTGATTGCCGCTGCGCCTGAGGCAACTGCGAGCGCAGCGCTGCCGCCCTCAAGCGCCGCAATCCTCTTTTCGAGGACCTCCTGCGTCGAGTTTGTAAGCCTGCCGTAGATGTTACCGGGGTCAGCAAGACCGAAACGGTCAGCGGCATGCTGTGAATTGTGAAATACATATGAAGTGGTCTGATAAATCGGAACTGCCCTTGCGTCTGTTGCAGGGTCTGCCTGTTCCTGTCCTGTGTGTATCTGTAATGTTTCAAATTTATAACTCATAATAATTCTCCTTTAAAATGTAAATGTGAAATTGCTTTTTTCAGCGCCAACATCGCGCTTCCTTATAATGATTAGTTAAGCTGCACATTCGCATTTCAAAGAGTGATGCAAATATAAGATTTGATTTCATCATATCATCTCCTTTGCTTGTTGAACTCATTATATCTCCGATTACCTACTATGTCAATAGGTAATTAAAAATTTGTGTTGATTTACCTATTCGCCCTGTGGTATAATAGGTAAAAATAGTAAAACTGTACAAAGGAAGTGTTAATATGATTTCAACAAAGGGCAGATATGCGCTGAGAGTAATGCTCGACCTTGCTAAGCAGAACAGCGACAGCTATATTCCTCTTAAGGAAATTGCCGAGCGCCAGTCAATCTCAAAAAAGTATCTTGAGATAATAGTAAAGGAGCTTGTTAATTCAGGACTTCTTATCGGCGTGAGCGGTAAGGGCGGGGGATATAAGCTCTCGCGAAAGCCTGAGGAGTACAGCGTCGGTGAGATACTTGAGGTTACGGAGGGTACGCTTGCCGTTATTGCCTGTCTTGAGAAGGGCGCCGAGCCCTGTGAAAGAGCTGAGTTTTGCGATACCCTGCCAATGTGGAAGGAGTATAACGACCTCGTTCGGAATTTCTTTTATTCAAAAAAATTAACCGATTTGGAATAAACAAGGGCGGGCGATGCCTGCTCTTTTTTATTTTATGCTTTAAAAGCGCCTGATTTTAACTGATTTATAAGAACCGGGGGCGTATTGCGCACGATAAAAAATAATAATCATTTTCAAATTCCTTTGAGCCGCGAAAATTTTATTGAATATTTCCTTTTCTTATGTTAAAATACTCAGCGACTAATTATTAACGGGAGTATATTTTATGCTTGAAAAACTAATCACGCAGATTGAAAGTATCAATAATACCGTAAACGGTATTGTGTGGGGATGGCCTGTAATTATCCTCATTCTCGGTACGGGCATACTTCTTACCGTGCGCACGAGGGCGCTTCAGGTAAGGCATTTCGGCGAATCGCTTAATACGACAATCATCCCGACCTTAAAAGGCCTCGGCAAGAAAAAGCAGAAGGACGGAAGACTTAATTCCGTTTCTCAGTTTGAGGCGTTTTCAACCGCAATTTCGGGTACCGTCGGCACGGGTAACATAATCGGTGTTGTATCCGCAATTCTTACGGGCGGACCCGGTGCGGTTTTCTGGATGTGGATTTCAGCCTTTTTCGGTATGGTAACTAATTACAGCGAAAATGTTTTAGGACTTTATTTCAGAAAAAAGGATAGGGACGGTAACCTTTCGGGCGGCGCGTTTTATTACATAGCATACGGTCTTAAATGGAAATGGCTTGGCTATCTCGCGTCAATTTTCTGTATATTCGCGGCAATCGGTATGAGCGGCGTTCAGACAAATAAAATTTCGGGAACGCTCGCCGAGGCGTACGCAAGGGCGACGGCTTCTCAGAGCACTGAAACGGTAAGGTTTATTGTCGGCGTTATCGTCGCAGTGATTACAGCGGTCGTTATCATCGGCGGTATTAAGCGTATCGGCAGGGTTGCTTCAATGCTCGTTCCGTTTATGTCGCTTCTCTTTATTGTTATGGCGTTAATCGCAATTTTCACAAATATTGAAAACATCCCGAAAGCGTTTTCGCTCATTTTCACGAAAGCGTTTAATTTTCAGGCAGCGGGCGGCGGTATCCTCGGTTACTCCTTTTCACAGGTAATCAAGAAGGGTATGGCGCGAGGCGTGTTTTCAAACGAGGCAGGTCTCGGCTCATCGGTTATCGCTCATTCTGCATCTGAAACAAGAGAGCCTGTAAAGCAGGGACTCTGGGGCGTGTTCGAGGTTTTCTTTGACAGCTTCATTATCTGTACGCTCACGGCAATTATGTTCCTCACAACCTTTGATTTAACAACTCTTTCGGCTGATAAAGAGGACAGCGTAATGTCAATGACAATGTTCTCAACGAATTTCGGTGCCTTCGGTACGGCTGTTTTTTCTGTAATACTTCCGCTCTTTGCATTTACAACAGTTATCGCATGGTCGTATTACGGTGAGAAAGCGGTGGAATTCTGCTTCAGCTTTCTCGGCGACGACAAGCGCAGGTACGCTGTAACAGTGTTCAAGGTGGTTTATGTAATTCTCATTGCTGCTTCCTCAACAATTCACAGCGAGCTTATCTGGGCGATTGACGACACCTTCAACGGACTTATGGCGGTGCCTAACTTAATCTGCCTTATTGCGTTAAGCGGACTTGTCGCTAAGATTACCAAGAATTATTCTGACCGTAAGAAGGGCGAAAATGTTGAGCCCATGCTTTCTGCTTATAAGGATATGAACGAGGAATTCATAGAGGATTTACTCCTGGATGACGCAGAGATGCACTGATATATAAGTGATTATAATTAATATAAATATAAATAGAAAAGGCACTCAGCGAGTGCCTTTTTTGTTTTGTTATTTAGTATGTTCGTCAAGCGTTAAGTAATATGCAGGGAGGAAATGCTCCTTGAAGTATTCAACCTCCTCGAGATTAATAGCGTCAATGATTTTTTCCTGCTTGACAAGTGCGTGGTCAAATTCGAGATTGCCCATTCGCTTCTCCTCAATGCACTTTATCAGCGCGCTGATTTTGTCGGCTGCCTTGACAAGCGCCCAAAGCTCTGCGTCGCCCTCCTGCTTTTCAAAAAGAGGCTCATAATCATCTTTGAAGTCCTCCTCAAGCATCGAAAGAAGCCGCTGCCCTGCAATATGCTCAATGTCCTTGTAGACATTCCTGATTTCATCATTATAGTATTTGACAGGGGTCGGCATATCGCCGGTAATAACCTCCGTCGTATCGTGGTAAATCGCAAGCAGACACGCACGCTCGGCATTGTAATTCTTGCCGAATTTGCGGTTGCCGATAAGCGCAAGAGCGTGTGCAATCACCGCAACGCTGTGGCTGTGCTCGGCTATGTTTTCCTGCTTGGTATTCTGCATCAGAGCCCATCGGTTAATGAGCTTCATACGGTTTACCATTGCAAAAAAATTACTGCTCATTTTCGTCCTCCGCAAGACAGATGTGAAGCTCGTCAAGCTGAACATCGTCAATATAGCTCGGAGCGCCGCTCATAAGCTCGCTTGCATTCTGTACCTTCGGGAAAGCCGTTACATCGCGCAGGCTGTCAGCACCGCAGATTATCATAGCGAGTCTGTCAAGACCTATGCCCATACCTCCGTGAGGCGGCGAAGCGTAGTGATACGCTTCAACGAGGAATCCGAACTTAGCGTCAATCTCCTCCTGCGACATACCGAGGAGCTCGAACATCTTGTTCTGGAGGTCGCAGTCGGTAATTCTCATTGAGCCCGATGAGAGCTCCGTGCCGTTTAATACAAGGTCGAATGCCTGTGCGCGTACCTTTGACTTGTCCGTGTCAAGATACTCGATACATTCCTCAAGCGGCATTGTGAACGGGTGGTGCATTGCAAGCCACTCTCCGCTCTCTTCGTCGTATTCGAAGAAAGGCATTTCGGTAATCCAGAGGTAATTCCATTTGCCCTCGGGAATTATGTCAAGCTCCTTTGCAACGATTAAACGAAGTGCGCCGAGGATTGAGAGCGTTTGCGAGGTCTTACCTGAAATGATGAAAACGCAGTCGCCCTTTTCAGCGCCGAGGCTTTCAAGAAGTGCGTTAAGCTCGCCTTCTTTAAGGAATTTATTGAACGAGCAGGAAGGTTCATCGTCAGCCCATCGGATATACGCAAGTCCCTTTGCGCCGATACCCTTTGCATGCTCAGTGAGCTTGTCAATCTTTTTTCTTGTGTATGTGCCTGCGGCGTTTTTGGCAACAATCGCACGCACGCTTCCGCCGTCCTCAACAGCACCCTTGAACACTGCAAAATCAGTGTTTACTGCCCAGTCGGAAATATCGTTTATGAGCATTTCAAAACGGGTATCGGGCTTGTCCGAGCCGTATTTTTCCATAGCGTGAGCAAAGGTCATTCTCGGAAGGGGAGTGGGAATGTCAACCTGAACGGTTTCCTTCATAAGCTTTTTGACAAAGCCCTCTGCCATATCCATAATATCGTCCGTGTCAACAAAGGACATCTCAAGGTCAATCTGTGTGAACTCGGGCTGCCTGTCCGCTCTTAAGTCCTCATCCCTGAAGCAGCGCGCAAGCTGTATATACCTGTCAAAGCCTGCAACCATACATAACTGCTTGTAAATCTGAGGCGACTGCGGAAGTGCGTAGAACTTGCCGCTGTGAATTCTGCTTGGTACAACATAGTCCCTTGCACCCTCGGGCGTGGATTTAATCATCATAGGAGTTTCTATCTCTATGAAGTCGTTTGCATAAAAGTATTCTCTTGCGATTTTCGCAATTTTATGCCTCATAAGAATATTCTCGGTAAGGCTCGGATTTCTCAGCTCGAGATAACGGTATTTAAGCGTTACATCGTCGCCGACCTCCTTTGATTTTGCAATCTCGAAGGGGGGTGTTTCAGCCTTTGAAACAATGCGGAAATCCGTAATGTTAATCTCAATATCGCCCGTCGGTATTTTGTCGGTCTTGCTTTCTCTTTCGCATACCGTGCCCACTGCCGCAAGCACATATTCAGCCCTTACGGACTGTGCCTTTGCGAATAATTCTCTGTCGGTAGAGTCGTTGAAGGAAAGCTGAACAAGTCCCGTTCTGTCCCTTAAATCAATAAAAATAAGGTTTCCGAGGTCCCTCTGTCTCTGACACCAGCCAAAGAGGGTTACAGTCCTTCCGATATCCTTGCTTCTGAGAGTGCCACAGTAGTCGGTTCTCTTTAAGCCCTTAATTCCTTCTGCCATTATTCTTCCTCCGTGTTAACCTTGAAAAGCGAGCCGAAGTCAAATTCTTCACCGTTGATTTCCAAATCCTTTAACTGCTCGTCAAGTGAAATTCTGTAAAAGCCGTTTACAAAGGTTTCAAGCGAGATTTCGCTCTGCTCGCCCGTATCCATATTCTTGAGCGTAGCGATGCCTGTTTCAACCTCGTTGTCGCCGATTACAACATTGAATTTTGCGTTTAATTTATCGGCGTATTTCATCTGCGCTCTTACCGAACGCTGATTGAGGTCAAGCTGCGTGCCAAAGCCCTCAGCCCTCATATCCTTTGTTATTTCAAGCGCCTTGAGCGTAGCCTTGTCGCCAAGCGCTACGATGAAAAGGTCGGGTCTTTCAGCCTCGGGGAAGGGGGCGTTTTGTGCTTCCATAAGAAGCATAAGCCTTTCAAGTCCCATACCGAAGCCGAGCGACGGCGTGTCCTGACCGCCAAGCTCTTTAACAAGTCCGTCGTATCTTCCGCCTCCGCAGACCGTACCCTGCGCGCCGATGGAATCGCTTATGAATTCAAATACTGTCTTTGTGTAATAATCAAGTCCTCTTACGATGTTGGGGTTGATTTTAAACTCAATATCCTGTGCCTTCAGGTATTGCTGAACCTTGTCGAAATGCTCCTGACATTCCTCGCAGAGATAATCAAGAACAACGGGAGCGCCCTTTGCAATCTCCTTGTCCTCGGGGCTCTTGCAGTCAAGAAGCCTCATCGGATTTCTTTCAAGCCTGTCCTTACAGGTATCGCAAAGGCGGTCCTTATACTGCGTGAAATATTCTTTAAGCGCTTTCTGATACTCAGCGCGGCATTTCGGACAGCCGATTGAATTAAGCTCAAGCGTAAGTCCTTCGATTCCGAGAGAGTCAAAAACAGATTTAGCAAGCGCAATAATCTCGGCGTCTGCAAGAGGGGACTGCGAGCCGAAGCACTCAACGCCGAACTGATGGAATTCTCTGAGCCTTCCTGCCTGCGGTTTTTCATATCTGTAACAGGAGGTGAGGTAACAAACCTTTTGCGGCAGAGCCTCGTTGCAAAGTCCGTTTTCAAGATATGAGCGTACTGCTCCCGCCGTGCCCTCGGGTCTTAAGGTTATCGAGCGTCCGCCCTTGTCGTCGAAGGTATACATCTCCTTTTGTACTACATCCGTGGTGTCGCCCACACCTCTCTGGAAAAGCTCGGTGTGTTCAAATACAGGGGTGCGGATTTCTTTGAAACCGAATTTTTCCGCTGTTTCAAGACAGGTAGCTTCGATATATTGATTTTTATGTACTTCTTTCGGAAGCACATCCTTTGTGCCTTTTATAGCTTTGGTTATAAGTGCCATAATTCCTCCGTTTTAATTGAATTACGCTCCACAGGGGTGAAGCGTAATAGAATTAGTTATTTGTTGGATTGTATTTCGGATTTACAATTTCTCTCCACTCAAAGTCGCCGCGCTCGACGCCTCTTATAAGCGCCTCCGCAGTTGCGATATTTGTTGCGTATGGGATATTGTGTACATCGCACAGCCTTAAAAGGTCGTTGTCGTTCGGCTCATTCGGCTTTGCGTTAATCGGGTCTCTGAAAAATATGAGCAGGTCGATTTCATTAAATGCGATGCGGGCGGCAACCTGCTGACCGCCTCCCTGACTGCCTGCGAGAAAGCAGTTTATATTAAGACCTGTAGCCTCGGCTACAAGCTTTCCTGTTGTTCCTGTTGCGCAAACCTCGTGCTTGCTTATAATACCGCAGTATGCGATACAAAACTGAACAAGTAATTCTTTTTTAGCGTCGTGGGCAATTAAAGCAATATTCATATTGACCCCTCCGTCAATTATATTGTGTCTACTATTCTAACATACATTAAGTATGTAAATCAACAAAAAGTTTATAATTTATTTATAAATGTATGATTGTTTGTTAACCGAGCAGAATTCCGTATTTCTGATTTGTTTTTGTATCGGTGTTATTCTGATACCAGTAATCAATGATGCTCGCCGTAAGCTCAGCGGTCTCCGTACCTGAACCGGCAAGCTCAACAACGGAGGACACGGCGATTTCGGGATTGTCATACGGCGCATATGTAATAAGAAAACCGTTGTTTCTCTTTGCTCCGTTTACCACAACCTCCGAGGTACCTGTTTTACAGGCGACGGGTGTGTCCATCTCGCCGAAGATGAGATACGGTCCGCCCTCAAGTGCAACAAGGCGCATACCGCTGTGTACCTGCTCGAGTGTGTTTTCGCTTAAATCAAGCGAATCTGCAATCGAAGGGGATGTCTCGTTAACAACTCCCGTTGAAGCGGAGATGACTGATTTTACAAAATGAAGCTCGTATCTTGTGCCGCCGTTTGCAATAGTTGAACAGTAATTTGCAAGCTGAAGCGGTGTGAAAAGGTTGTCCGACTGACCGATTGCCGACTGGAGCGTGTCGCCGAGATTCCATAATCCTCCAAGCTCCTCGCGCCTTTCGGGTGAAGCGAGTGTTCCCGTAGCTTCGGCAATCTCAACGCCTGTCTTCTGACCAAGACCGAAGCCTGATGCGTATTCGTCAAGCTTCGTCATACCGACCTGCATAACAGTGTTGTAGAAGAACATATTACACGAGTCGCGAAGCGCGGTGCGCACATTCTCATATCCGTGTGAATTACTGTGCAGGCAGTGGAATTCCTGTCCGTTGAACTCGTCGACACCGGGGCAGTAGAAGGTGGTGTCGGAGCTGATTGCGCCCTCCTCAAGAGCGGCGCAGGCTGTTACGGGCTTGAAGGTTGAACCGGGTGCGTATGTACCCATCGCAAAGCGCGACCACAGCGGATTTCTTCTGTCTGACGAAAGCTCCTCATAGCTGTCGTAGTAATCGTTTAAATCAAAGGTCGGATACGAAGCAGCGGCGAGAAGCTCGCCCGAATTACAGTCCTCAACAACAACCGCTCCTGCCGAAGAGGAAAGGCTTACGCTGTCGCAAACTTCCTTGAGCTCGTTTTGCGCAAGCACCTGTAAATCCCTGTCGATTGTCAGAACAACCGTGTTTCCCTGAACGGGCTTCTTGGTAATCTCCTCGGTAACATTGCCGTCCTTGTCAATTGTAATCGTAAGCTCGCCCGGCGTTCCTCTCAGGCGTTCCTCCATAGCGCGCTCGATACCCGATTCGCCAATCTGGTCGGTGATTCCGTAGCCGCTGTCCTTGCGCTCCTCATACTCTTCTGCGTTAATCTTTCTGACGGTGCCGAGTATGTGCGGCGCAATTGTGGAGTCCACATATTCTCTGTATGCGACTACCTTTACATCGGCTCCGAGGTAGGTCGTCTTATCCTCCTTGATGGCTGCGACTGTTTCATCGCTCACATCATCCGCAATCGTAACGGGATTGTTATAAGAGAAAAGAAGCCTTGTAAGCTCGTATCTTATATTGCCGATTTTAAGCGCGGTTTCCCTGTCGTATTCGCTGCTTATGCCGTATTTTTCAAGCACTGCGTCATAGCAGTTTTGCGCTGTTGCATACGGCTGAAGTCCGAGCATATCCGCGCTTTTCATCGTCTTAACATCATCCTCGTCATCAGTGAACTGAATGTTGCCGTTTCCGTCAAAGTAGAGCGGGAGATTTTGCGCGTACTCCTCACCCCTTGACTCGAAAAGCTTGATAAGATTGTAAATGATTTCGTTACGCCTGTCGTTGTCCTTCGCCGACGGAAAATAAACCGCATTTAATACAATGGAATTTCCCTGACGGTTTGTTACAAGTGAGTTACCGTTTCTGTCGACGATTTCGCCGCGTGCCGCCTCAATGGGTATAACATAGCTCTTATCAGCATTGTTTTTTTCCGTATAATAGTCATGCTCTCTGACCTGTATTTTATAGAGGTCAAGCGCAAAGCCTGCGATTACTGCTAAAACCATAATAAGCGCAATAATGCTTCGTGAACCGAGTATTCTGTTTCTCACGCGCCGACCTCCTTTGTTTATAGTTTAGTTTACGGGTTAACCCTCAAAGCGCTCCTGCCTGATACCGTTAACCTTGTTTTTTATCGGTTTGATAATTAAATACATAATGAGTGAAACTGCTACGGTGTACGCCGCTGTCGGCAGATAGAAGGTGATAATGGTAAGTTCACCGCCGTCAACGCCCTTTATCAGTATAAAGAATAACCAGTACACAAAGCAGTAGACGATAACTGCCGCAGTGCTGAGCAGCAGATTTGTAATAAAAATATCTCTCGCAATCCTCATTGTGAAGGCTGACGCCAAAAAGCACAGAAGCATTAAAAAAATACAGTTAAAGCCCATATGCACGGCGCTGGTGATATCCCATAACAGACCTGAAAAAAGCCCGAGCATCGACGCCGCAAAGAAGTCCTCGCCGACTGAAAGAATAATTGCGGCAGGAATTATGATAAGGCACCTTGCGGAGAATATTTCGGGCAGAAGTCCCGATACATTCTGCAGAAGATGGCATATGGCAAGCACAAGAAGATATACGCCGTATTTAATTTGCTTTTGCCTTCTTGTCAGCTCCATTACTCTGCTCCCTGCGCGTCATAGTTTATAAGCACAAGACATTCGCTGAGCTTTGAAATATCGGTGCCCGGCTGTACCTGCGCGTATGTTGATATATCTGTTATTTCGTCGTTTATATCCTTTACGGTGCCGATTACAATGCCCCTCGGCATAGTGCGGCTCACACCTGCGCTTGCTATGATTGAACCGTAGGAGATTTTTGTTGATGAATCAAGGTTTTCAAATTTACAAAGACCCTTGCCTGCGAGCGACGCGTCGCCTGTTACATAGCTTAATTCTCCCGTCGAGATATCGTAAGCCGATACGGAAAAATCAGGGTCAAGCACAGTGCATACTATGCTGTAAGCGGGATATGCCTTCCTTATTATTCCGACAAGGTATTTGCCGTAGAGTACCGCGTCGCCGTCCTTGATACCGCTCAGTGTACCCTTGCTTATTGTAAAGGTGCAGTACGGGTCGGCGGCGTCCCTGCCTGTTACGGACGCGTCAACAAACTGAAGCTCGGGCTGCTGCTCTTTAAGCTCAAGCGCCTCCCTGTATGCGTCGTTTTGTTCCTTTAAGCTGTTGTAGTCGGCAAGCCTGTCCTCAAGCTCTCCGACCTCTTTTTCAAGCTCGTCAATCTGCCTGTCGTATTCTGCATTGCCGCCTGCGCTTCTTGTGAGAACGGTTATGCCGTCGCTTATTTTACCTGCAACCCAGTGTGCAGGTGCAAAAACAGTTCCTACAATTCCCGACTGCGCGCTCTCGCTGTGGCCTGTTACGGCGGAGAAAAACATACCTATAATGAGAAGACCTGCGATTGCAATTATTACTTTGAAACGACTGCTTTTAAAAATGCCCTTCATTATTTATCTTGCCCTTCTGAGTTTAACCGAGGTGCCAAGCGCAACGCAGCGCTCGGGATTTTCGGGTGTGTGAACTGTGATATTTGTCTTTTCGGTGATAAGCTCAGCAAGACCTCTGAGCCTGCTTGCACCGCCCGTGAGGTAAATACCTCTGTCGATAATATCTGCCGAAAGCTCGGGGAGAGTAATCTCAAGCACCTCTTTGATTGCGCTTATGATTTCGTTTACGGGAGCTTCAAGCACCTTTCTTACATCT
The DNA here is from genome assembly GCA_902791235.1 of Oscillospiraceae bacterium. GTDB lineage: Bacteria > Bacillota > Clostridia > Oscillospirales > Acutalibacteraceae > Eubacterium_R. The sequence continues at coordinate 55,133 of CADAUV010000002.1, read as the reverse complement.
GCCGAGGTTATTTCGATGCTGTTTGGTAAGCCGTCGGAGATGTTTCTGCCTCTTACTTCCATTGCGCCCTCGCCGTCGTATTCGCGCGCCGAGCCAAGCTTAAGCTTGATGTCCTCAGCGGTATTTGAACCGATAAGAAGGTCATGCTCCTTAGTCATATAATCAATGATGGCTTCGTCGAGGGCGTCGCCGCCGACTCTTATGCTCTTGTTTACGGCAACGCCGCCAAGGCTGACAACCGCAATATCACAGGTTCCGCCGCCGATGTCAACAACCATTGAGCCCGTTGCTTCAAATACGGGAAGACCTGCGCCGAGAGCCGACGCCATCGGTGCTTCGATAAGCTCAACCTCCTGTGCGCCTGCGGAGCGTACAGCGTCCTCAACAGCACGCCTTTCAACCTCGGTTACATCGCTCGGAACGGATACGACAACTCTTGTACGGGTAAAAAGATTTCCCTTGCTTGAGCGTGAAATGAAGCTTCTGAGCATATCCGAGGTCATATCAAAGTCGGCGATAACGCCGTATTTAAGCGGCTTTACGGCAACGATGGAGCCCGGAGTTCTGCCAATCATGGATTTAGCCTGCGCTCCTGTTGCAAGAACTCTTTTTGTCTTAACATCAACTGCAACAACGCTCGGCTCGTCAATTATAACTCTGCCCTTTTTGTCGCATACGAGCGTTGTGGAGGTGCCGAGGTCGATGCCTATATCTCTTGAAAAAAGCATATGTATTACTCACTTTCCTGAAGGTATAAAATTATTTATTTTAAATTAGTGTGGTTAATATTATATAATAGAGATTGAATTATAACAATAGCAAAAACAAAATTTTTAAAATTTTTTATACATAAACAAATATGCACAATCGGGAAGAGTCCCGACTGTACATATTTGCGATACTGAAATATTACTGATTGTATAATTTATACTTCGGTTGTGAATTCGTATCCCTGCTCCCTTGCGCTGTCGATAACATCGCCGAGGATTTCGGCGTTTGTACTGCTCACCGCATGAAGAAGCATTATCTCGCCGTTGTGAAGGTTATCCGTGATTTCTTTAAGCGCGGCGCTGCTTTCCGTCTGATTCTGCGTGTCCCAGTCGGCGTATGCGAACGACCAGAAAATACTCTTGTAGCCAAGCTCGTTTACAAGCGCGAGCGTGCTTTCGCTGAACTCACCCTTCGGAAATCTGAAAAGCTTCATCCTGTACTTGAAGTTCTGCTTCATATATCTGTCGAGGAACATAACCTCCTCGGTAGCTTCTTCAAGTGTGATTTCGTCCATTGTAAGATGTCTGTAAGTGTGATTTCCTATGATATGACCTTCGTCAATCATACGCTCTATAAGCTCGGGATTGTCCTTCGCAAAATCATAGGTAACAAAGAAAATCGCCTTGACATTTTTCTCTTTGAGAGTATCGAGAATTGCAGGTGTGAAGCCGTTTTCATACCCTTCGTCAAATGTCAGACAGATGAATTTGTCGTCGCTCATAAGAAACTGTGCGCCAAGCTCGCCGTACTTTTCCTGAAGCGAAACAGGGTCATTCGGTCTTGCGTGATTTTCAGCCCTGCCGGGACCCCACACAATTTTTTCCGTGCTGTAGCTTTCGTTTAAAACATTGTTGATTTTTACGGTAGTTTCAGCCACATTCGTGCTTCTGCTCTCCTCTGTGAGAGTGCTGCTGTCGGCGTTTGCACCGCCTCTTGCGCAGCCGCAGAGAAGCATTACGGAGAGTATAAGCGCAAATATTTTTTCATTCCTTTTCATATATAAAACCCCCTTGAACTATTGTCGGTTCAAAGGGGGTTTTTATTAGCGTAAAGATTTGGAATTTGTCTTGCCGCCGTTTACTGCAGATTCCAGCCGGCAGAGATAATTCCGGGGTCCTTACCGATATGTATTAAAAGGTTTTCAACAATTTCATTGTCCTTTTTCATTGTTGTAACATATGCGCGGATTTTTACATTACCTTCATCCGTCGCCTTGCTTTCAAGGTTGTGGAGGAGAATTCCGTCCTTCGTTTTGATTGTTTTTACAAGGTGAGCGCGGATATCAATCTCCGTTTCCTCCGTGCAGGTTATTGAAAGCTTGTATAAACATTCAATATTTCTTTTGTTTTCAAGCTCCTTGTTGTAGTGCGATTTCTTGTTGACATAATCTGCAAAGGGATGAAGCACGAGATGAAGAAATACAATTGCAACTGCAACAATTACGGCGAAAAACACATTTTCAAGCGTGCAGAGAATACCAACCGCGGCGGTCGCCCATATTGTTGCGGCGGTTGAAAGCCCTCTGATATTGCCCTCCTCACGCAGAATAACGCCTGCGCCGAGGAAGCCTATACCTGAAACAATGCCCGACGCAACACGCGTGATGTCAACTCCTTCATAGTTAAATGCAAGAAAGCTGAAGGCGGTAAACGCAAATGAGCCTACGCAGACAATGACATTTGTCATAATGCCCGCCTGATGCTTGTTCCACTGCCTTTCAAACCCGATTATAAGTCCGAGGATTATTGCTATACAAAGCCTTATCGCAAAGCCCGTAAGCTCCGTTATCTCTCCGAAAGCCTCTATCATTGTTTTTCAGCTCCCTCAACTGATTTCATTTTCAGATATGCGTTTATAAATCCGTCAATATCTCCGTCCATAACGGCGTTGATATTGCCCATTTCAAAATTCGTTCTGTGGTCCTTTGCCATTGTGTAAGGCATAAAGACATACGACCTTATCTGACTGCCCCATGCGATTTCCTTCTGGTCGCCCTTGATGTCGTCAATCTTTTCAAGATTTTCTCTTTCCTTAATCTCGATAAGCTTTGACTTGAGCATACGCATTGCAACCTCTCTGTTCTGGTGCTGTGAACGCTCAATCTGACAGGAAACGACAATGCCCGTCGGCACATGCGTCAGTCTTACGGCGGAGGAGGTTTTGTTAACCTTCTGTCCGCCTGCGCCCGAAGCGCGGTACACATCCATTTTGATATCTTCCTCGCGGATTTCAACATCAACGGAATCGTCAATTTCAGGCATTACCTCGAGCGATGCAAAAGAGGTGTGGCGGCGTCCCGAGGAGTCAAACGGCGATACGCGCACAAGCCTGTGAATGCCCATTTCACCCTTCAGGTAACCGTAGGCGTTTTCGCCTTCTACAAGGATTGTTGCGCTTTTAAGGCCTGCTACATCACCGTCAAGAAAATCGAGCGTCGATACCTTGTAGCCGTGGCGCTCGCCCCAGCGGTTATACATTCTGAAAAGCATTTCCGCCCAGTCCTGCGCCTCTGTGCCGCCTGCGCCTGCATGGAAGGTGAGAAGGGCGTTCTTGCTGTCGTATTCGCCGCTCAGAAGAGTTGAAAGCGTGAGCTGCTCAACTCTCTTTTCAATATCGTCAACAGTTTCTCTGCAGTCGTCTAAAAGCTCAAGGTCGCCCTCGTCGTCGGCAAGCTCAATCATAACAAGCGCGTCGTCGAAATCATTTTTAAGTCCTTCATATGACTGCACCTTTGATTTAAGCGAGCCTATCCTCTGCATTGTTTTCTGGCTTTTTTCCATATCGTCCCAGAAATCAGGCTTTGCGCTTTCCTTCTCAAGCTCGTCAATTTCGCCCTTGAGCATATCAATTGCAAGGGCTTCCTTAAGGTTTTTTATATCCTTTTCAAATTCAAGAAGATGTAATCTTAATTCTTCGTACTCTACCATAGTATTACTCCGTCTATAAATTTATTCATTTTATTATATACAAATATCTTCCACATTTCAAGATTTAAAATATATTTACAGATTTTTAATATCAGTATTGATTTATTATGCTATATTAATGTATAATACATTATGAATATTTATGATTTCAAATATTGAAATTCAGCCGAAAGGAAGAAAAATGAGTTTATATAAAAATCAGAAATGCCCTGTTTGCCAAGAGGTGTTTGCCGACGGCGACGATATAGTTGTCTGTCCCGAATGTGGTACGCCGCATCACCGTGAGTGTTATAAAACTCTCGGACACTGCGCGAATGCCGATAAGCACGGCACGGGCTTTGAATTTGAGGCTGAGGAGATGTCTGAGGAAAAGGCGGAGGACGGCGAGCCGTCATCTGCGTTCAGACCCTTTATAATGCCTGAGGCGCAGACTACGGTGTGCGAAAAATGCGGCAGGGAAATAGAGAAGGGCTCAGCCTTTTGCACCTACTGCGGAGAAAGGCAGGAGTCGCCTGCGTTTCTCTCGGCTTACAGCGCCGTTAACAGCAAGGCTTTTCAGGAGGACAGCGGTATTGACGGCTATTCAGCCACGGAGCTTTCCTCTGCAATAGTCGTAAACACGAATAAGTTTATTACAAAATTCAGAAAGAATAAAAAAATATCATGGAACTGGAGCGCGTTTATTTTCGGACCGTACTACTTTTTCTACCGTAAGATGATGAAGTACGGCTTGCTTGCGCTGGTGATAAATTTTATTGTCAGTCTTGTTTTAAACGGCGTTTTCGCAAAGCAGCTCTCGGCTTATAATGCGGTGGTTTCAAGCGAGCAGTACAAGGAGCTTTTCACAAACGGCTTCGCTAATTCCGAGCTTATGGCTCAGTTTTCGGCTGAGCCTGCGGTTGAAGCGCTTATGCCCGTAATGCTTGTGTTTGCGCTTTGCACGCTGGCGCTCAGAGTTGTTTTCGCTTTATTTGCCGACGGACTTTACCGTAAGCATGTGCTTAAAATGATTGATACCGTCAATAAGCAGCTTGAGGAGGATATGGCGGAGGATATGCCTATGATACCTCAGCTTCAGTTTCGTCAGAATCAGAAAAGCGAACCGCTTTCAAAAAAGCAGCTCAAGATTTTACTGCTAAATCAGAGGGGCGGTACGAGTGTGTTTTTACCGCTTGCGGCGTTCTTTGCACTGCAGTTTATTATGTCGGTAATAACAGGATATTAAAATATACTTGGGGGTAATAATATGAAGGTAAGAAAGGCGATAATTCCTGCTGCAGGTCTTGGTACGAGGGTGCTCCCCGTATCAAAGGCAGTGCCGAAGGAAATGCTTAATATTGTTGATAAACCTGCAATTCAGTACATTGTTGAGGAGGCTTTCGCTTCGGGTATTGAGGATGTGCTTATCATTACAAACAGGGGAAAGAGTGTTATTGAGGACCACTTTGACCATTCGGTTGAGCTTGAGGCGAAGCTTGCGGACGATGAGAATAAGAAAAAGATTTACGATGATGTAATGAAATGCTCAAGCTTCGGAAATATTTATTATATCCGTCAGAAGGTTACAAGGGGTCTCGGCCACGCTGTGCTCTGTGCAAAGAGCTTTGTAGGCGACGAGCCGTTTGCGGTGCTTTACGGCGACGATGTAATTATATCGGAAACGCCCGTTACAAAGCAGCTTTGTGATGCGTATGAGAAATACGGAAAGGGCGCAGTAGGCGTTAAAGAGGTCGAGGGTATGGCAATCACAAAGTACTGCTCTCTTGCGGTTGACCATATCGAAGATAATTGTTATAACTGTACCAATATGATTGAAAAGCCGAAGCCTGAGGAAATTCTTTCAAATTTCTCAATCCTCGGCAGAGTGGTTATGCCGCCTGAGATTTTCGATATTCTCGAAAATACTCCGCTTGGCGCAGGCGGTGAGCTTCAGCTTACAGACGCGATGAATACGCTTGCTCAGCAGAAGGGCGTAATAGCCGTTGATTATGAGGGTAAGCGTTACGATATGGGCAATAAGTTCGGTATCCTTCAGGCAAATATCGAGGTCGGACTCAAACACCCCGAGACACGCGATGAACTGAAGGCGTTTATAAAAGAAATTGCAAAGGAAATAGACTGATGATTAAAATTGAAAAAACAAGCGTGCTTAATTTTGACAACGCAATGCGCGGCGCAAGAAATCCTCTTAATTCATGGGGCAGATACGACTCATACTATGACGAGGAGGGTAATTTTCATTTCGGTGAAAATGATTTAAGCCTTGCAAAGCGTCTTTGCTCGGCAGGCACTGACCACAGGAAATTCATAAGGATGATTTTTGTTTCCGTTGATGTTACAGCGCCTATGTACTGGTGGAAGGAGTACGACACTTATAAGGTAGCAACAGTGGCAAATTCCACCTCTACCATGCATAAAATTCATTCAAAGCCCTTTGAGCTTTCCGATTTTTCGGTTGACCATATGAATGAGGAAGGCATCAGGGCGATGGAAAAGCTCATTGAAACGCTTGAGGACTTACGCCTCCGTTATCTTGAAACAAAGGATAAGGAGCTTTGGTATACGATTATACAGCTTTTGCCGAGCTCATATAATCAGATGCGCACCTGCACTCTCAATTATGAAACTCTTGCAAGCATATACTATGCAAGGAAAAATCATAAGCTTGACGAGTGGCACACTTACTGTGATTGGATTAAGGAGCTTCCGTATTTCAGCGAGCTTCTGATTCAGGAAGAAGCGGGTGAGTAAAATGCAGTATTATTATGACCCCTATGCGGCGCAGCGCTATGAACAGCAGCAGCGCGCTTGGGAGGAGGCTTCGCGCAGGCGCTTTCAGGCTGAAAAGGAAAAACGCGAGATAAGAAAAATCAGTCTCGGAATGGGGCTCGCCATAATTGCGTATGTTGTAGTTCAGATGCTTTTAGGCGGCATACTTTCAATGACGGGTACGGCGGACCTTCTTAATACAGACCCTGTATTTGAATACAGCGTTACGATTATCTTTGTTTCTTTTCTCAGCGTAGCTGTACCCTTCGGTATAGTGGCGCTTGTGTTTAAATCAAAATATAAATATCCCTTGGTGCCCGATAAAAAGGTCGGAGCCGGAAATGCGGCGCTCTGGGTCTGCTTAGGTATGCTTGGCTGTATCGTAACTCAGATAAGCGTAAGCTTTCTGGTTTCCTTTTTCAAAACCTCGTTCGGTATTGAAATGGATTTGCCCGAAATGGCGCAGTCAAATTCGCCAACAGCGCTTGTGCTTGAATGTATCGGCACGGCGGTTGTTCCTGCAATCTGCGAGGAATTCGCAATGCGCTGCTGCTCGCTTCAGCTTTTAAGGAAGTACGGCTCGGGCTTTGCGGTGTTCGCTGTCAGCGTAGTATTCGGACTCCTTCACGGAAACGCCGTCCAGTTCATTTTTGCAGGCTTAATCGGACTCATTCTCGGTTATGTTACAATCAAGGCTGAAAACATTATTCCCGCAATTTTAATTCACGGCTTCAACAACGGAATGTCGGTTGTGTATTCCGCTGTAAAGTATTTTGTAAACGCCGATTTGGCTGATGATGTCGAGCTTATAATTTATGTCGTTTGGGCGGCGCTCGGCGTTGTGGCAGGCATAATTCTCTGGAAAAAGGGTATGCTTAAAAACAAAAAGGAAAAGGGTGTTTCAGCTCTTACAAACGGACAGAAGTTTTCCGCGTTCCTGTTCCCATGGATGATAATTCCTTTCCTTATTCTTATTGCGCTTACGGCGCAGACTGTATCAATGAATTAATTTATTATCGCTCGCCTTAGGCGAGCGGTTTTTTTTAAAATTTGTTGCAACACTTTTGCTATTATTTTATACTATAATTACAGACGGACCGTCAAAGAGGTGATTATATGACAGTTAAGGAGCTTGTAAAGCTCGCACAGCAGGGTAACGAGGACGCCTTTTGTACGCTTTATGATATTCATAAGGACAGGCTGTACCGCTATGCCTTCTACCGACTCGGAAATGCCGAGGACGCGCAGGACGCAGTGAGCGATACCGTTTTATCGGCGTATACGGATATAGGAAAGCTTAATAACGGCAATGCTTTTTCGGGCTGGATTTTCCGTATTCTTTCGCGTAAGTGCGCCAAGTATATCGACGAGCAGGTAAAACGCAGGGAGAGCGTGGACATTGAAAGCGCTTACAATATCAAGGCTGAGGGCTATATCCCCGACGGCACGCTCACCGATGTTCAAAGGGCGCTGAAGCTGCTTAGCGAGGAGGACAGGGAGCTTGTTCTGCTTTCGGTTGTCGGCGGTTTTGACAGCAGGGAGCTGTCGAAGCTCACGGGTATGAAAGCAGGTACCGTGCGTTCAAGACTTTCAAGAGCTCTTGCAAAAATGAGAGAGGCACTGGAGTGATTATAATGAATAACGATTTTGATTTTATAAAGAAGAAAATAGACAGCGAGAATACTACCGCGCCCGATTCGCTTTCGCCAAACGAGGTCAAGGGTATGATTTACGGCAATAAGCCGAGGGTGATTAAGTTTTACGAAAAAAGAAGCTTCAAAACTGTGGTTACGGCTGCAGCCTGCCTTGCGGTATTTGCGGTTGCTCTTTTCGGTGTAACGCGCTTTGACGACAGAGTGGTTAAACCCGAAAGCTTCAGTTCCGTAATTCCTACCTTTAAAAGCTATTCGCAGCTTGAAAAAAAGATTAAGAAAAATGACGGAAGCTCATTTTTAAATGGCTACGGCGATTTTTTCAAATCGGCTGACGGTTATACCGCGGCTGAGGAGAGCGTTCCCGAGGGCGGCGCGGTAACGGGCGGTCTCGGCTCGGGAGAAACCTTCTCCGAAACGAACCTGCAGGTCGAGGGTGTTGACGAGGCGGATATAATAAAAAACGACGGCAGATATATTTATTATCTTGATGTAAACGGCATTATCAGCATCTATAAGCCTGACGGTGAAAGCGCAGAGCTTGTAAGCAGTATTGAGGATTATAAGTATGATTATTACGGGGAAGAGGATTTCAATTATGAGGAGTATTATGAGAATTACAGTACCCGTGTAAGCATCCGTGATATGTTTGTGAGGGGCGACAGGCTTGTCCTCATCGGCGACGGTTATGACGACTCGGCGCAGGAGAATACCGCTCAGGTATTTATCTATGATATATCGGACATTACTGCGCCAAGCCTTATAAACAGCTTTTCACAGAGCGGATATTCCCTTACCTCAAGGGTAATCGGAAACGAGCTTTATCTTGTTTCAAACTATTATACCTATGTGAACAGGCTGAAAAAGCCCGAGCAGTACGCGCCGAAATGCGGTACTGCAGGAGAGCTTAAATCACTTCCTGCACAGGATATCGGTTATATTGAAAACAGCTCGGAAAACAGCTTCATTGTTGTGAGCGGCATTGATGTAAGTAGCGGTGAGAGTACAGCGGCGACCAAGGCGGTTTTCGGTGCGAGCGCTCAGATTTACTGTAATGAGAACAATCTCTACGCCGTATCCTATAACAGCTTTGAAAACGAAAACTGCGACCTTATCAAGCTCAGCCTGAGCCCTGATAGCATTGCGGTTACCGCCCATACCTCGTTTGAGGGAAGCGTTAACGACCAGTTTTCAATGGATGAGTATAACGGCGTATTCAGGCTTGCCGTTACAAAATACGATTACGAAAACAGCGACAATAATATAAATACAATTTATACCTATAATGAAAGGCTTGAGAGCCTCGGCAGTGTCGACGGCTTTGCGGAAGGGGAGGACATTAAGGCTGTTCGTTTTATGGGCGACACGGCGTATGTAATCACCTTTGAGCAGGTTGACCCGCTTTTCGTAATTGATTTGAGCGACCCTGAAAATCCCGAAATTCTCGGCGAGGTTGAGATAACGGGCTTTTCAAGCCAGCTTACCCCTGTCGGCGACGGCAGACTCCTTGGTATCGGCTTTGCGACCGAGGATAACGGAGAATTTGTAACTACCGAAGGTCTTAAACTTGTGCTTTTTGATGTGAGCGACAGCGCTGAGCCGAAAGTGCTTGACTTTATTGAATTTCCTGACCTTACAAGCGAAGCGCAGTATAATCACAAGGCGCTGGCGATTGACAGGAAAAACGGCAGATACGCAGTTCCCTTTACAGCCGAAAGAGAGTATTATTATAATTCCGAGTATGACTACTGGGATTATGAGAGTGCAAACGGCGCGCTCACCTTTGAAATCAAAAACGATAAGATTGAGATTACAAATCACAAAACGGGGGAGTATAAGAATTATTACTATAATCAGACCCGTTGCACCTTCCTCGGCGATTACTATTACATTCTGACCGAGGATGGAATAGCCGGATATGAATATAATTAAATATCCGCCTGATAAATATGCAGTAAAAAGCACTGGCCGAGTATGTCTCGGTCAGTGCTTTTGTTTAATCCGATAATGTTTATTTGCTCAATACAACCGTTGTTACGCTTCTTGCAGGGATAAGTACCGCGCTGCCGTCAACGCTGCCGTGCTGGAGCTTTTTAAGTCCTCTGCTTTCGTCGGTAACATAGGTTTCAAGAGATGCGTACTTCGATGAATCAAAGCTTGTATACTGGTTTGAAGTGCCCTTGTTGATGTAAACTACAACAACGGAGCCGTCAGGGTTTCTGTAAGCGCTCTGCTCAACGGTGGCAGGCAGTCCGCTCTCGGCTGAACAGCTTACCCTCTGCGCACCGACATCAATGAACTTTGAGTAATTACCCATTGTGTAATATCTCTTCGACGGCATAAGGTTTGTATGGTCGTTTCTGTCAAAGTAGATGAGTGAGTCGGGATATATTCCGTAACCGCACGCAGTCCACCAGTCCCATTCAACCGCGTTCAGTATTGTTAAATCCTGATACATAATATCGGCAAGCGCAATACCGTAGTCGATTGTCATACCGTTTGTTGCGCCTTCCTCCTGAATCTTGTCGTAAACGCCTGAGCTTCCGTCGTTTAGCATCTGACAGTATTCGGAGCATTTTATTCTCTTGATGGAGCTGTACTGACTGCTGCCAAGCTGTGCCTTGACAGCCTCCCTGTCAGCCTTGCTCGCCCAGTAGGAATGTGTGTCAAGCACATCCACATAATTCCTTATGTTGGCGTTTTTGGAGCTGTAAGCGCTGTCGCTCGAGAAAAGATTGTTAAGAAAACGGTTCCACCACCAGTTATGGTTAAGCTGTGCGCATTCCCATACGGAAACATCAATGCCGTTAAGCTTTGAGCTCCTTTGTACGCTCGGGATGAAATAGTTGTTATAAAATACCGCCGCGTCAACAGGGTCATAGTGGCAGCCCTCCTGTCCGCAGGATATCGAGCCGTCGCCGTTGTACCATCCGCGCCAGCCCCATTCGGGCTCATTAATCGGCGAAAGCTCCGTTACATTATAGCCCTCGTCTGTAAAATGCTCTGCGCAGGTGATGACATAATCGGTGAACGCCTGATAATTCGTTTCGTCAAGGTTCGGTATCTCGTTTGCCTCGTCATCCGTTGCCTTGGGATTTACATATCCCTTGCCGTTTATTGTCATATAAATCGGAGGCGAGTTACAGAAAAGGGTGAGTTTGAGGTCGGGGTTTGCTCTTCTTGCCGCCTCAAGAGCGCTCATCGCACCGGGGTCATTATTCCAGTTATAAGTGCCGTCAGCCTGAAGGAAGCACCTCGCCCTTGTACCGACATTGTAAAGCCCTGCGTCGTCCTGCGTGCCTGCGCCGAGATTGTAGCGGTAAATGTCAAGACCGATACCCTCCTCGTCGTCGTAGAGCATTTTCATTATTGTGTCGATATTATCCCAGGTACCTGCCTCCTGCGACCACCAGCAAGCCGATGCGCCGAAGCCCTCTATAGTCTGATATCTTATGCTCTCATTTATTACGGTAGCCTTGTTTGTAGCGTCGGCAAGCATAAGCGTTTTGCCGATTAGCGCAAAGTCCTTGGCGTTAATATATCCGTCAAGGAATACATCAACAGCGCCGTCGTAGTTCGACTGATTAAAGGCGGAGTTGTCGTTGTCATGGCTTATTCTGTCCTCAAACATCGAGTAAACCGTGAACGCGTCAATATGTAAATCCGTTTCTCCGCACCTTTTACATCTGTAAAGGAAATCCTCATTCTGATTTCCTGTGTGCTCATACATATGTCCGAGCGCAGGTACATATTCGCTGTAAGAATTGTCAAGGTCGCAGTTCGGGCAGGACAGCACGCTGTAACCCTGCTCGGTACAGGTCGGGTCTACCACGGTTCTCGTAAGATTATGCGTGTCGCCGTAGCAGTAGTAAAACCGCGCGTAGCCCTGAGCTTTTCCGTACTCGACCATCTCTCTCAGCCCCGAGCCCGACTTTCCGAAAAATCTTGCGTATCCGCCGTTTGTGAAGGCGTCGTCGGCAATGCTGATGCTGTCAGCCGCACAGGTTACATAGTTGAAATTTGTGTTTGCGAAAGCCTGCGACGCAATCATCACCGTGCTTTCGGGGAAGTTAAGCCAGTAGGTTGAGCGGTTACAGTCTGCAAAGGCGTAGCTGTAAATTGTCAGCGGCTGAGTGTCGCTGAAAACAACATGGTCAATTCCTGCGCCCTTAAACGCATTCTGCATAACCGAGTAAGCGCCGTTCGTTCCCGTGAAATCAACGCCGTTTAAAAGGTAGTGAACACAGCTCCACGGGTTTGAAATCATATCGCCCTTACCGCTGAAGCTGATATCCCTTGTGCTTAAATTAATGTCATATGAGAGGCTTGAGCCTGAACAGCTTCCGCTGTTTTGCACAAAGGCGTATCCGTTATTACCGCACCAGGAGGAGAGGGAGGAGCTGCTCACGAATTTACAGCTTGAGGGTACGCCGTAAAGTCCGTTAGTCCCCACTGATTCGATATTGCCGCTGCCCCACATTATGCCTTTAAGGCTCGTGCAGTTATAAAATGCTTTCGTGTCAATTGCATTAAAGCCCGTGCCGACATAGACCTCCTCAAGCGAGGTGCATCCGCTGAAGGTGCCGTCGGGTATCTTGTTTGAGTATGCGTCGCTTGTGCGCGGAAGCCTTACCCATTTAAGTCCCGTACAGCTGAGAAATGCCTCTTTCCAGAGATATGTGCAGTTTTCCGGGAAGGTAAAGTTTTCAAGCGAGGAACAGCTGCGAAAACAACATTCGCCGATTGTGTCAACGGTGTTTGCAAGCGTTACTGTTTTCAGGTTTGTACAGTTATAAAAGCTGTAAGAACCAAGCTGAATTACGCCGCTTTCCACAACAACGGAGGTAATCGCCGTTCTGTATCTGCTGTACCACGGCGCGCGTTTTGTTGATGAGTTTGCGTAGTCCGCAACTCTGCCGTTGCCGTCGTCGGCTTTCGAAATCGTGAGTACGCCCGTGTCAGCCTCAAACGACCAGTTTGTACCGCCCGAGGTTCCCGTGGCTGTCGCCGCGCTTGTCGTTATGCTTACGCTTAAAACCGACATCACAAGAAGCACGCACAGAAGTACCGATATAATCCTTTTGCTGATTCTCATAATAATCTCCCCCGATTATAATTCTGTTATTATTATAAATTAAAATTTGTTTTTAATCAAGTCTGTTATATCTGTCAGGTATTTATTAATTGTAAACCTTTAATCAATATTCGGTTGACAATTTGGAGCTTAGCTTTATAATTGTAAAAAAAGAGAGGAGAAGCTTATGAAAGAAAATAAAGAATTCAAAACTACGGATTTGGTATTTATCGGAGTGTTTGCGGCATTAATAGCCGTCTGCTCGTGGATTTCAATACCGCTTCCAAGCGGTATTCCCGTAACGCTTCAGACTATGGCTGTATGCATTATATGTGCTGTCGGCGGGATGAAAAGGGGCAGCGCGTCGGTGCTTGTCTATATTCTTCTGGGTATTATCGGAGTACCCGTATTCTCGGGCTTTAAAGCAGGTATCAGCGCAGTAGCAGGGACTACGGGCGGATACATTGTGGGCTTTATTTTTACCGCCCTGATTGCAGGCTCTGTCAGCGACGCTCTTGATAAGAAGAACTGTAAAAAGCCTTTAAAATTCATTATAACCGTTATTTCAATGATACTCGGTATTGCCGTCTGCTATGCCTTCGGCACAGCGTGGTTTGCGGTTGTTTATGCAAGGACAAACGAGCCTGCAGGACTTGGTACAATTCTCGGCTGGTGCGTGCTTCCGTATATTATTCCCGACCTTGTGAAAATCATTGTTGCGGCAAGCATAGCGCCTACTCTTCGTAAACTTATGAAAAGAGTTTGATTTTTTAAAATTTAATATTGTAATCTTACCTCGCATATTGTATAATACCGCCATAAAATATGCGAGGTATTCTTATGCACTTACTTAAGATTGACAAGGAAAACTATATCGGACAGGCGGACCCTTTTATTCTTGAAAGCAGGGGAAGGTTTTACATCTACACCACGGGCGATGACGGCATTTATGCGTACAGTGCCGACGACCTTTTCGGCGAGTGGAAATTCGAGGGTATGGTATTTACATATCCTGATGTTGAGGATTTCTGGGCGCCGAGCGTAATTGAGCTTGACGGAACATATTATATGTACTGCTCCTTTGAGTTTTACGGTGATACGCCCGATAAGGGCGGACACAGACAGACTATGCATGTGTCGAAAAGCTCAAGCCCCCTCGGCCCTTTTACCGATGCAAAACAGCTTTTACATCCGTTTTCAATTGACTCACATGTTGTTAAAAACGAGAGCGGTTTGTTTATTTTTTATTCAACAAATACCTTTGAGGGCGAAAGACCGGGTACTTATATTGTTGCAGACAGACTTCTTGACCCGTACACAGCCGAGGGCAAGCCTCAGACTATGATTGTTCCTACCCTGGATGAGGATGTCTATATGTACGACAGGTACAAAAAAGGCGTTAACTGGCATACAATCGAGGGCGCTTTTTACTTCCGCGAGGGCGACTGGCATTATCTTATGTATTCGGGTAACTGTTATCAGCAGCCCACATATTATATAGGATACGCAAGAGCAAAGACGGACGAAACCGACCTTACAAAAATCAAGTTTGAAAAGTATCCGGATGAGAATACCTATGCACCCGTTATGGCTAAGAACGAATTTGAGGAGGGCACGGGCCACCACTCAATGATTAAATACAAGGGTCAGTGGTACGCAGTTTATCACGCAAGGGATATTAAGGACGACGGGCTTTCGGGCGACCGCAGGAACGCGCGTATATGTAAAATCAATGTGGATGACGGCGTGCTTACCGCTCTGAGATATGAGGACAGAGTTTAATGGCAAATGAATTTATGACAAGGGCACTCGAGCTTGCAAGGCTCAGCGCCGAGGAGGGCGAGGTGCCTGTCGGCGCGGTTGTCGTTAAGGACGGCGTGATTGTCGGAGAGGGCAGAAACAGGCGTGAAAAGGGTAAAAACGCGCTTTATCACGCAGAGCTTGAGGCAATTGACAGCGCCTGTAAAAAGCTTGGCGGCTGGCGGCTCTGGCAGTGCGATTTGTATGTTACTCTTGAACCCTGCCCTATGTGCGCAGGCGCAATTATAAATTCAAGAATAAAATGCGTTTATTACGGCGCAAGCGACCTCAAGGCAGGCTCATTCGGCTCAGTCGTTGACTTTAACGACCTGCCGTATAATCATCATCCCGAAATCATTTCGGGCGTGGATAAAGCCGAATGTTCGGCGCTTCTTACTGAATTTTTTAAAAATTTAAGAAACAAAAAATAAGGACGCAATCAGGAGGCGAGGTGCGCTTGGCTGATGGGCGTCCTTTTGTTTTTTACAATATTTTCAATTTTTAAAAACGAATATACTGCACACAATAAACTTGCAAGGTTGAGAAATTGCAGGGCGGAGCTTTGTAATTTCACCCTGCAATTTATAAAAAGTGAGGTGTGTTCGAAATGGCATCAAGCAGCAATAAGAGCGTTGTACCCGAGGCAAAGGAAGCACTCAACCGTTTCAAGATGGAAGCAGCTAACGAGGTAGGCGTAAATCTTAAGCAGGGCTACAACGGTGATCTTACCTCTCGTGAGGCAGGCTCAGTCGGCGGTCAGATGGTTAAGAAAATGATTAAGGCTTATGAGGAGTCTATGAGATAAGTTTATCTCTCTTTACCGCGCGAATGGCGGTAAACTTTAAAGCGATGCGTAGGATAGTCCGCGCATCGCTTTTCGTTATACAATATAAAGGAGTGAATATCATTCACTCCTTTATGTTTTTTATATGTGTTTTTTCTGAAATTCTTTCAATCTGACTTTTGTTTGCAAGCCCATCGGTGAAGGCGGTTGCGCTTCCGCAGGCAGAAGCAAGCTTGAGCGCCTGCGCAAAATCGCCCGATTTTTCATACCCTGCAATAAAGCCTGCTACCATACTGTCGCCGCAGCCCACGCTGTTTACAAGCTTTCCGTTAACAGCCTCCGCCTTATAAATCTCTGCATTTTCACATACAAGAACAGACCCTTCCTCAGCGCGTGAGATTAGCACATTTCTTGCGCCGAGCTTCTGAAGCAGCCGCGCATGCTCGATAAATTCGTCATCGCTTTTAAGCTGTCTGCCGAAAATTTCGCCGGCTTCGTGGTGATTTGGCTTAATCAGAAACGGCTTTTCCTTTATCGCCTTAATAAGAGCCTCGCCTGATGCGTCAACAACACATCGTATGTTTTTGCCTTCGGCGAGTTTTACCAGCCTGCCGTAAGTGTCAAAGGGGAGTGAGGGCGGAAGCGCGCCTGCAAGCACGAGCGTGTCGCCTTCCTTTAAAAGACTTATCAGATTTTCCTCAAAGCTTCTGAAATCCTTTTCGCTTATCTCGGGACCGTTTGCGTTAATATCAAGCTCCTCCTCGGTCCTGAGCTTAACATTTATCCTTGTATTGCCGTTTTCAAGGAAATTAAAATCATTCCTTATACCGTCCTTATCAAGAAGCTTAATAAGCTCTTTTCCGGTAAAGCCGCCTGCGAAGCCGAGCGCTTCTGCTTCACAGCCAAGTGTTTTCAGCATAGCGGAAACATTGATTCCTTTGCCGCCGTAGCATATTCTTTCGCTGTCAGCGCGGTTGATGTCGTCGCTCTTAATGCTTTTAAGCTTTATAACATAGTCAAGCGAGGGATTGAAGGTAACTGTATAAATCATTGATAGCTCCTTAGTTTTACTAAGCATTACTATACCATAATTCAGGGAATAATACAATTTAAAGTTTAAAAGCGGATTATCCGTGTAAGAAAATATTTTGCGGTAAAAAAGCACCGCAAACAAAATCAGCGCAGAGGTCTGATACCTCTGCGCCTTTGTAATTTCG
Organism: Oscillospiraceae bacterium; assembly: GCA_902791235.1. GTDB lineage: Bacteria > Bacillota > Clostridia > Oscillospirales > Acutalibacteraceae > Eubacterium_R. The sequence goes on along the minus strand of CADAUV010000002.1, from coordinate 38,139 downwards.
TTATTGCTGCTCGTTAAGATTTTCCCATTCCTGCTGGTTTACAGGCGGCTCAGCAGGAATTACGATTGCACAAATGATGTATGCAAGAATTCCCGTTCCTCCTGCAATTACAAGCAGAACCCATAAGAGTCTTACGATTGTCGGGTCGATGTCAAAGTATTTTCCGATACCTGCGCATACGCCCGAAAGCATCTGATTGCTTGTGTCGCGGTATAACTTTTTCATAATATCTCTCCTTATACTAATTATTTGTTGTCTTTAACTGTGCCGATTACGCCCTCAGCAAGACCTGCAATGCCCTGAATTTCGGACGGAATGATAATCTTTGTAGCCTGACCGTCGGCTGCCTTCTGGAATGCCTCGAGCGCTTTAAGCTTTATAACAGCCTCGTTTGCGTCAGCCTCGTTGAGAAGCTTGATAGCTTCAGCCTGCGCCTTCTGTACCTGCTCGATAGCCATTGCCTCACCCTCAGCCTCACGGATTTTAGCTTCCTTTACAGCCTCGGCGTGAAGGATTGCGGACTGCTTTTCAGCCTCAGCCTCAAGGATTTTTGACTCCTTATGACCTTCCGCAACAAGAATTCTTGACTGCTTTTCACCCTCTGCGCGAAGGATTGCCTCACGGCGCTCACGCTCAGCCTTCATCTGCTTCTCCATGGCGTCCTGAATCTCTCTCGGCGGGATGATGTTTTTAAGCTCAACCCTGTTAACCTTAATGCCCCACGGGTCGGTAGCTTCGTCAAGAATTACCCTGATTTTAGCGTTGATTGTGTCGCGCGAGGTGAGCGTTGAGTCAAGCTCAAGCTCGCCGATGATGTTACGCAGAGTTGTTGCGGAAAGGTTTTCAATAGCAGAGATAGGGCTTTCAACACCGTAGGTGTAAAGCTTCGGGTCGGTAATCTGATAGAATACGACCGTATCAATCTGCATTGTTACATTATCCTTCGTGATAACGGGCTGCGGCTTGAAGTCAACAACCTGCTCCTTGAGGGAAACAATTTTTGCTATCCTGTCAACGAAGGGGAGCTTGAGATGAAGTCCCGTATCCCAGGTTGAATAGTAAGTGCCGAGCCTTTCAATAACGAAAGCCTTTGACTGCGGTACAACTCTTATGTTTGTAAATACAAGTGCAAGAATTGCGATTATTACAAGAAATCCGATAATAAAGCCTGCCATAGTTTTACTCCTTTTTAATTATGCTTTTTAACAATTATTTTTGCGCCTTCGATTTTCAGCACATCGACTTGCTCACCCTTTGCGATAAGCTCGCCGTCCTGCGCCCTTGCGCTCCATATCTGACCGTCAACGCTTACAAGTCCGACAGCCTTAGTATTGTCAATATCCTCATCGACAATACCGACTTTTCCTATTACTCTGTCCGCGTTGGTCGGCGTGATTTTGGGCGTTATGTGCTTTTTTATAATAGGTCGTGTTATTATCAGGGCGATTATGCTGACAGCTACCGCAACCGTAATTTGTAACCATACGGGTGCTTTAAGCAGTGAACAGATAAGTCCTGCAACAGAGCCTATTACAAACCATATTGATACAAGCTGTACGGTCATGCCCTCAATTACCGCAAAGAGTATTATAAGACCTGCCCATACAATGTACATTGTGTTTGTCATATAACCACCTTTATCTGACATATTATTAGAATACAGACAAAATACCAGCTGAACTTTCTTGCCTGTATCTTGGCTATATTATACCACATATTGTGCCGTTTTTCAATAAAATTAGCATATAAGCGCCTGAGATTAACATACTGTTCATATTTGGCACAAGGGGTAGGGGCTTGACATTTTTTGTGTTATTCCTGTTGTATATAAATTTTGACGCCTCTTTTGTTGAATTTTTTTCGTCTATGCTATATAATAGGTAAAAATAAGAAAGGATGATTTTTTATGAAGGTTCTTATTATTAACGGTTCTCCGAGAACAAGGAGCAATACACAGCTCGCTCTTGACGAGATGATAAAGGTTTTTGAGGCTGAGGGCGTAGAGGTTGAGGAATACGCAGTCGGCAGAGATGTTATCAGGGGATGCGTTTCCTGCGGCGGCTGTGCAAAGCTCGGCAAATGCGTTTTCAACGACGACGCCGTTAATGAGCTTGCGCCCAAGTTTGAGGCGGCTGACGGACTTGTTATCGCTTCACCTGTATACTATGCATCCGCTAACGCAAGCTTGATTGCGCTTCTTGACAGACTCTTTTATTCATCTCATTTTGATAAGACGATGAAGGTCGGCGCAAGCGTGGTATGCGCAAGGCGCGGTGGTCTTTCCGCAACTTTTGACGAGCTTAATAAGTATTTTACAATCTCGGGTATGCCCGTTGCTTCAAGCGCTTACTGGAATCAGATTCACGGCGCCGCTCCCGGCGAGGCGGCACAGGATGAAGAGGGACTCCATACAATGCGTACGCTTGCAAGAAATATGACCTTCCTTATGAAGAGCATCGCACTCGGTAAAGAAAAATACGGTATGCCCGAAAAGGAACAAAAGCCATTTACGAATTTTATCAGATAATAAAAGGGGCACCCGTTATAAAGAAGTTTTACAGACTGAAAGAAAAATTATTATCTTTCGGTCTGTTTTTCTTTTCCGGATTTGTCTTTACAAATTCTATGCTCGCTACACCCTATGACATATTTCTTGACTATTAACTATATCAATGATAAAATGAAGGAGCCAAATATTATTCCAAGTTAATATGCCCATAATAAGTATGTCTTTTGTCTTTTTAGATAAAAATGCATACTCCTTTTCGGCGTACTTTTATGGGTGCAATGGAATAATGTTTGGCGACAGTTGGAGCAATGCGTTTTTTGTGCGTAGCTTCGGCTGCGCACTTTTTTATTATCAGGAGAAGCATATGGAAAACGCAAAGCTGAACATCAACAAGACAAAGTATCGTTATTTTATGGATAATGTCAAGCCTGAGGGCACAGCAATCATTTATACCATTCCTGTACCCAAGGGCGAAGAAAAGCCGACAGATGAATTTTTTGACCGTGATTATCCCGATGTAAAGATTTCGTATAAGAAGTTTATCAAAATGATAGATAAAACCGCAAAGGGCTTACTTGCTTACGGCGTTAAAAAAGACGATATTGTTACTGTTTGCCATACCAATACCCCTGAAATTTTCTATATGGATTATGCGCTTTCCAAAATCGGTGCAATCCCGAATTACATTTACCCCAACATCACGGCTGATGAAATGAAATATTTTATTGAGGAATTAGACTCAAAATTTGTTTTCGTCCTTGACGAACCTGATATCAAAAAGAATATAAAAAAAAGCGCTTGAGGGAACAGATATTAAAGTAATTTCTTCAAGTGTTATTGAAGCATTTCCGCCGCTTTTTAAAATGGTCGCCGCAAAGAAAAAGCCGCAGGAAAGTGTTACTATTCCCAACGAGATTAAATGGGCAGATTTTATCAAAAACGGCAATACAATAAAAGAAGTTAAAGAAAATCCGTATACACCAAATGATACCTGTTCTTTCGTTCATTCAAGCGGAACATCGTCTGTGCCTAAAGCCATAGAAATCAGTAATGAAAATGACAATTCTATTCCCCATAACCATGCAGTAAACAATATTGAATATACGGCAGGTAAGTTGTGTATTCAAACCATACCGCAATTTGTTGAGTATGGCAAAACATCAAATCATATTATTTTTTGTAACAATGTTTGTGCAATTATGATTCCAGAAATGGAGCCAAAAAACTTTTATGATTTAGTTGAAAAATATCGAGCTGAATATGCTTTTACTACTCCGTCACACGCGAGAGAACTTATTAAACGCAAAACCGATATGAGTAATGTAGAATATTACTTATTCGGTGGTGATGGCTTTGATGATGTAGAGGAAAACATAAACGCATATATAAAAGAGAACGGGGGAAGTGTTCCAGCTTTTCAGGGGTACGGTGCCAGTGAGTTTTCTGCATTTGACATTATCAATAGACCAAATGAGCACAAAATAGGCTCTATTGGAAAAATCTGTGGTAATACAGAATATGTTATTATTGAACCTGAAACATTTAATGTTATCACTCAACCTAACATAATTGGTGAGTTATGTTTGTGCGGCGTCGGTATGACAAAAGGCTATGCCGGTAACAGTAAAGATGAAACCGAAAAGGTATTTGTTAAGCACCCCGATGGCAAAACCTATGTACATATGGGCGATTATATCAGCGTGGACGAGGACGGATTTTTCTATTATCACGGCAGAATAAAGAATGTCATTACAAGGAAGTCTTTTACCTTCTCACCGAACGAAATTGTGGAAGCAATTATGAAGCATGAGAATGTAAAATCCTGTATGGTAATTCCGCGATACAGTAAAGAAGAAGGAGAAACGCCGTCCGCTCATATTGTTTTAAACGATTATTCCGACTGTGAAAAAACGCTTGATGAAATCAAAGCCCTCGTGAATGAAAATGTGCAAGAATTTCACCGCCCGACGCATTACAAAATCCGCACCGCAATTCCGTTGACAAAGAACAACAAAAACAACATTACCGCTCTTAAAATTGAAGATACGGCAACAATGTTTGACGGCGTTGTTTCCGCCGATATTGAAGCGCACAACACCAGTGAATATGAATTTCTGCTGAAAGTCAAAATCAAGTCAGACAAGCGCGATGATGAAGTTATTGAAGCATTAGAAAAACATATAAATAGAATTGCTAACATCATTAAATTCAATGTCGGCAAGATTAAATATGAAATTGAAAGAGTATAAGAAAACGAGCACGGCAATTTGCCGTGCTCATACTTCTTTATGACGGGTGCCCCAAGGGCGTCCTTCTATATTGTCGACAAAGATTATTATTAACATATCCTCGGTAAGCCCTGACCTATCAGATCATGCACCTGTCTTATGCCGCCGAGGGCGGTTTTGAGGTGTACGCCTCTGCCGTCTGTTACTCTGCCTATAAGCCTTGCGTTTTCGCCGTAGGGTGAAGCGTGAATAATTTCAAGCGCTTTTTCTGCCTGTTCAAAGGGCAGGAATGCCACGAGCTTGCCCTCGTTGCCCATATGCATAATATCAAGTCCGAGTATTTTCGTGAATGCCCGCACCTCGTCGGTGGCGGGTATATTTTTTTCCTCAAGTAAGATGCCGACGCCGGAGGCTCCTGCAAGCTCGCAAAGCACTGTCGCAAGACCTCCTCTTGTAACATCCCTCATGGCGTGAAGCTCAATGCCCTCGCGAAGCATACGCCTTACCATAACTCCAAGCGGAGCGCAGTCGGATTCAATTGCGTTTTCAATACCCATTCTTGCGGAAAGGATTGCGGCGTGATGCTCGCCGAGGTTACCGCTGACGATAACGGCGTCGCCTTCACGCAGATTTTTAGCGCATATATCTGTGCTGTAATTTACAAATCCCACACCCGTCGTATTGATGTAAATGCCGCCGTCGCCCTCAATAACCTTGGTGTCGCCGCAGATTATCTGAACGCCTGCCTCATCGGCGGTATTTGCCATTGAGGCTGCAATTTCCTTTAGCGTATTGGTGTCAGCGCCCTCTTCGATTATAAATGCCGAGGTGATATATTCAGGTACAGCGCCGCGCATTAACAGGTCGTTAACAGTACCGCAGACCGCAAGCCTGCCTATGTCGCCGCCTTTAAAAAACAGCGGTGTAACGACGAAGGAATCAGTGGTTACGGCAAGGCGCGCGCTGCCGTCAACTACTGCGCTGTCCTCCATCTCACCGAGGATTTTATTATTAAAGCTCTTTGCAAAAATGCTGTTGATAAGCTCATTTGTATCCCTGCCGCCGCTTCCGTGAGCAAGTGTTATTCTCATTTTATTCACCTTCGTTCATATAACAAATTCTGCATGCGCCTTCGCACGATACCATACAGGCGCCCTGCGGATTTTCGGGCGTGCAGGCTTTTGAGTAAAGCGGACAGCAGGAGGGCGAAAGTTTACCCGTAATAACCTCGCCGCATTTGCAACCGCTGTTTTTCGCCTTGTCAGCCGTAAGCCTTCTGCTTCCAAGGTCGTACCGACTGTACTCATTTTTAAGCGCAAGGCCCGAGTTTTCAATAATCCCCATACCGCGCCACACTGCGTCGCAGGGCTCAAAATATTTGTAAAGAAGCGCCTGCGCTTTCTTGTTACCCTCAGGCGTAACCGCATTGTAAAGGTTTACCACCCTTGCGCTGTCGTGAAGTCTGACAAGGGAATAAATACCGCAGAGAAGCTCCTCTCCGCCAAAGCCGCTTACCGCAAATGGCAGGCGGTATTTTTCCGCAAGCGGACGGTAAACATCGCTTCCCGTGATAACGCTCACATTCCCCGGTGCGATAAAGCCGTTAACGCCGACGCCGATTTCGCAGAGTGCGGATATGGCGGCAGGCATCGTCTTAATCGCAGTCAGAAGCCGTATGTTTTTTATATCCTGTCTGATTATTTCGTCAAGGAGCAGGGCGTATACGGGAGCCGTTGTTTCAAACCCCACTGCCGCGAATACGAAAAGCGTTTGCGGCTCAGCCTTTGCAAGCCTTATTGTTTCAAGAGGGGAGTATACCATTCTGAAATTTCCGCCGCTGTTTAAAAGCGATTTTTCAGACCCCGGCACTCTTATCATATCGCCGAAGGTTACCACGCAGGTATCCTCCTCGTTTGAAAGCTCAATAAGCCTGTCAATATACCCTGAAACCGTAACGCAGACGGGACATCCGGGACCGCTGATAAGCCGTATTTTATCGCTTAAAAGCGAGGGTATTGCGTTTTCGTTTATAGCTGCTGTGTGAGTGCCGCATACCTCCATAAAGGTAAGCGGCTGCCCGTCGTAGCTTTTAAGGTAATCCTTAATTATTTCAATATCAATCATAGTGCTTCAAGCTCGTCAAACAGATTTTTTATATCCTCTGCTTCCTCATTACTTAATACCTGTATAATCATACCTGCGTGTACAAGAACACGGTCGCCGACCTTGCAGTCGACAATTCCTGCATTTGCATGAACTCTGTTACCGCTGTAATCAATTACCGCATTTCTGCCGTCAAGCTCAACTATTTCACCGGGTGCCGCAACACACATAATCAATCCTCCGTAGCCGCTATATATGCCTGTCCGAGTGCGAGACCTCCGTCGCCGCAGGGCACAAGCTCATTTGTGTAAACCTCGAAGCCCTCAGCCTCAAGTACACTTATAACTCTCTCTGTAATTATCCTGTTAAGAAAGGTCCCTCCGCTGAGTGCAACCTGTCTTATATTCTTTTCTCTTGCCGTATTTATTATCAAATCCGCGATAAGCAGGTGAAATCCGAGCGCTATTTCATTTTTGCCGTGGCTTTCGGTTGCCTTTTGCGCCTGTCTGATTATATCCTTAGGCGACCAGCTAAGCTCGAATTCAAATGCGCCTTGAGCCCTTTTTGCGAAAGCCTCAAGAAGCTGCGCGCCCTCGCCTTCAAAACTGTTGTAAGCGCAAACGCCGAGAAGCCCTGCCACAGCGTCAAAAAGTCTTCCCATACTTGACGACTTTACGGTGTTTACGCCTGCTTTAACAGCACTGTCAATTATCTTATTACCGCCCGTGTAGACCGAAAGCGCAAGACGGCAGTCCCTTGAAATTTCGTCTGAAGCAGGCATTGTAACATAATCAAGATGCCTGATTCTGTCAAAGCTTTTGCCGTCGTATATAAACACCTCGCTGCCCCATATATTACCGTCCTCGCCGTAGCCCGTGCCGTCGAAGGCAAAGCAAAGCACCTCGCCTTTAAGCGAATGTTCGGCGATTACCGAGGCGCAGTGCGCTTCGTGATGATATATTTTTTTGTCAGCTTTAAGGAAATTTGCGGATATATAATTCGGGTGTGCGTCGGTGCAGACCCTTTCCGTTTTAAAGGAATGGAGATTTGCAAAACGCCTGATATTATCCCTGTAAGCCTTAAATGCTTTTTCATCCTCAAGGTCGCCGAAATGCTGGCTTAAAAATACATATTCACCGCTGTGATAAGCGAATGACGATTTTAAATCTCCGCCCGTGAGCAGAGTGTCGCATTTTGCCTTTTTGTCGATTTTTATTGCAAGCGGAACATAGCCGCGCGCACGCCTTATAAACCTGAGCCTGCCCGAGCTAACAAATACCACGCTGTCGTCAAGCGGCGTGAGTATCTCCCTGTCGTGCGAAAGCACGGGCACGCCGAATTTTCTGATTTCGTCATCGTCGGTTATTATGGGCTCGCCGCTGATGTTAGCGCTTGTCATAATAAGCGGAGAAACATCGTTAAGTATAAGAAGCTGAACGGGGTCGCTTGGTAAAAATGCGCCGATATATTCGCTTCTGCCGCATACGCTTTCGTCAAAATCCCTGAGCTTTTCAAGAAGGACAATAGGTCTTGCAGGGGAGAGGAGAAGCTCTTTTTCGGTATCGCTGATTTTGCAGTATTCCCCTATTTGCTCAAGGTTCCTGAACATAACGGCAAAGGGCTTTTTCTCCCTGCCCTTAATACTTCTGATTTCAAGCACTGCCTCACGGCAGTCAGCTCTGCAGGCGAGATGGTATCCGCCCGTGTTTTTAAGTGCGAGAACACCTCCGCTTTTGAGTATTTCACAGGCTTTTTCAATCGGCATATTAAGCCTCGGACCGCAGTCGTTACACGCAATAGTCTGCGCGTGGCAGCGCCTGTCCTGAACGCTTGTGTATTCCTTTTCACATTTGCCGCACAGGTTAAAGGCGTCCATTGTGATGTTTTCTCTGTCGTAGGGAAGTCGCCTTATAACAGAGTATCTTACACCGCAGTTTATACAGCTTATAAACGGGTGGCGGTACCGCCTGTTATTCTTGTCAAAAAGCTCTTTCTCACACTCCTCGCAGGTCGCAAGGTCGGGCGTGATAAACGGCAGCGCGCTGTCGTTTTTTGAATGAGTTATCCTGAAATCATCATAGCTTTCATCGGTGATTTCCTCACTGAAAGACTTTATATCAAAAATTGACGCAAGGCACCCGACAGTTTCGTCAAGTGCCTGTTTTTCACCGCAAAGTATAAGCTCGGTGCCTCCGCCCGTATTCTTAATCCTGCCTGTAAGACCCTTTTCAAGTGCAAGTCTTTGTGCAGTCGGACGAAAGCCTAAGCCCTGAACAATTCCCGAAAATAAAAATCTTTTAGTCATTTAGCCTTCCTGCTGAGTGTAGGAGTCCTTCTGCTTCTCTGAGTCCGGCTCTGTATAGCCGGGTACGATTGAAAGGCATTTTTTAGGGCAGGCGTTAACACAGGCTGCGCACTGAACACAGCCCATACGCTCAATACTCCAGGTTTTGTCCGCCTTTGCTATTTCAATAGCGGAGGACGGGCATACCCTTGAGCACATACCGCAAAAAATGCAGTCGTTAATCTTTATTTCAATATGACCCCTGCTTCTCTCGGGGTAAACCCTTGGTTTAGCGGGATACTGCAGGGTTGCAGGCTTTGAAAAAAGATTTTTCATAGCCGTTTTTGTGAAGTCCATAATTACAGACATATTATTACCTCTCAGTACAGCTGATACACGGGTCGATTGTGAGTATCTGAAGCGGTACATCGGCAAACTCGGAGCCCGGAAGAATGTGTATCAGTGATTCGATATTAGTGAAGGTGGGCGTGCGCACACGCAGCCTTTCAAGGAATTTTGTGCCGTTTGCTTTGGCGTAGTAAATTGCTTCGCCTCGCGGCTGCTCAACTCTTGCGAATGCCTCGCCGTCGGGCATACCCTTTATATCTATTGCTATATCGCCCTCGGGTATTTTATCGATAAGCTGTTTTATAATTCTTATTGACTGGAATATTTCACCTATTCTGACTGCGCAGCGCGCGTAGCCGTCGCATTCGTTTGAGGTGATTATATCAAAGTCAATTTTGCCGTAAGCCTCGTATCCTGTTTTTCTCGTGTCGATATTAATTCCCGAAGCTCTCGCCATAGGACCTACCGCGCCGAAGGTCAGCGCGTCCTCCTTCGTGAGAATGCCCACGCCCCTGAGCCTTGATTCAACGGTGTAGTCGTGAAGGAAGGTGCCCGTAAGCTTCTTTAAATCCTTGTCCATTCCGTCAAGTATTTCAACAAAGCTTTTAAGCATTGACGAGTCCATATCCTTGAGTACGCCGCCTATTTTGTTAACCGAGAAAATTACCCGTCCGCCCGTGGACGCTTCGAGCATATCAAGGATTTTTTCCCTCATTCTCCAGCTTTGCATAAACAGTGCGTCAAAGCCGAAGGCGTCAGCGAGAAGCCCGAGCCATAAAAGATGCGAATGCATACGGCTGAGTTCTCCCCATATGCACCTTAAAAACTGCGCTCTTTCAGGTATCTCGGCGCCGAATATTCTCTCGATTGCCTCGCAGTACGCCATACCGTGCTTGAAGGAGCAGATACCGCATATGCGTTCAATCACATACTGATAGTTATTGAAGTCCCTTTTTTCCGCAAGCTGTTCAAGTCCTCTGTGAACAAAGCCGATTGACGGAATTGCCTCAATTACCTTTTCATCCTCAAGCACCAAATCAAGATGAATGGGCTCGGGAAGAACGGGGTGCTGAGGGCCAAACGGTACAACTGATCTCTCTCCCATATTAACCCTCCTTAGTGTAAGTTACGATACCTGTCTGTCCGTCGTCGCCGAAGCTGAGCGCCTTGAATTTCCTGCAGGCGTCAATGCAGGCGCCGCACTGTATACAGGTATCCCTGTTTATTTTCCATGTTTTTGTTTCTTTTCTGTCAACCTCAATTGCCTGAACGGGGCATTGCCTCATACATAATCCGCAGAGTATGCACTTGCTCATATCGTTGACAATCATATTGCCAAAGGGGCTGCCGCTCTCGGGCTCGTCCCCGGCTTTTGTGATTTTAATTTCCTTTTTAAACGGAGTTTCCTTGGCAATTCTGTAAAACTTATTGTGGTAGTCGACATTGATGGATTTTACCTTAACGCCGAAAAGCTCGCTCATCTCATTTTCAAACAGCATTGCCGAGGGGTAGAAATCGGAGATTGAATTAATTTCCATATCAATCGGCACTTTAACCTTGTAGTTTTCAAAGGTGTAGCCCTTTGCGACGGAATATATAACCTCGTTATAGCCCTCAAAGGCGGTGGCGCATATCTGAGCAAGTCGCCAGCCATCACGCTGTTTTGAAAGCATTATGTTGTAGAGGGGGAGTATTTCAACCTCCTCAAGAAGATAATCCTCTCTCATTCTGCGCCCTCCTTTTTAGCTTTTAACGCCTTGCTCTTTTTCTCAAGTATATCAAGGCTTTTTATAACGCCGTCAATGATTGCCTCGGGTCTTGCTGCACAGCCGGGAACATAAACATCAACAGGTATAACCTTGTCAATACCGCCAAGGACATTGTAACATTCCTTGAAAACGCCGCCGTTGCAGGCGCATATACCGATTGCGCAGACAACCTTAGGCTCGGTCATCTGCTCGTAAAGCTGTTTTACAACATCTTTGCTCTGCTCGTTTACAGAGCCTGTTACAAGTAAAATATCCGCGTGCTTCGGGTTTCCTGTGTTGATTACGCCGAAGCGCTCAACATCGTAAAGCGGCGTGAGGCACGCAAGCACCTCAATGTCGCAGCCGTTACAGCTTGTTGCGTCGTAGTGCATAATCCAAGGGGATTTTTTAACGCTCATTTATATAACCTCCCTTGTGAGTACTTCAAGTATAAAAACATTCAGCACACCGATAACGACTGTCGTTATCCATGTGTTTTTGAACATAAGCCTCCATTTGAGTCTTGCGCAGGTGTTATCAACGAGGATAAGCACAAAATATGTGATGCCCACTGCCGCGAATGCGACAAGGTAGGAAAGAGGGTTTTCAGTAACGAAGAAAAGTCCTAAAACGCTCATAAGAAATACATTTTCATACCAGTGCGCTATCTCAACTATCGCGAACATTTCGCCCGAAAACTCAGTTGTAATACCTTTTACAAGCTCCTGATGCGCGTGATGGCTTGTCGAGAGGTCAAAGGGATGCTTGCGAAGCTTGATTGTGAGAATGAACGCAAAGCCCACAAATACTCCGGGAAGCTTTATAAATGCAGGTACTCCTTCGGTTTCAATAATCTCCCTTACCTTAAAGGTATCGTTTGCGAGGTAGAAGCCGACCGCCGTAAGAAGCACCATCGGCTCATATGAGAGCATTTGAACAAGCTCCCTGTTAGCGCCGAGCGTAGCATACGGCGAATGGCTTGAAGTAGCTGCAAGAATAAGGAAGATGTTTGAAGTCGTCAATGCGAAGAACACAAGAAGTAAATCAAATCCTCCGAAGAACAGACAGCCTGTAAAGATAACAAAAGCAAGGAAAATAAGAAGGTAGAAAATCTGTACATGGTTTACAGCGACGGTTTCTTTTTTAAGAAGCTTTATAACATCGTAAAACGGCTGCAAGAGGGGAGGACCCTGCCTTCCCTGCATTCTTGCGGATATTTTTCTGTCAACGCCCGACATAAGTCCGCCGATAATCGGGGCAAACAGAATATACGCTGCGATAAAAAGTGCGATTTCAGTATATCTGTTCATCAGAAGGCACCTCCTACCACGATTACCGTAAGCGCAACAATAACAACGCTTGCAATTATTACGGACGGCTTGTAAATTTTCTTTTCTCCGAATATATCCTCCATATACCAGTTTGCAAGGAAGAATCTTCTCTTTTCACCGTAGGAGTCAATGTAGTTCATCTGGTCGCCCGCATTGACGCCGTTAATGTATCTTGTAACCTTGCGGTATTTTGTGTGCCTTGCCGACAGCCACGCAGCCGCAGGTATGGCGAATATTGCGATAAGCATAATCATCATAATGATGATGTTGTCGTTTGAGATAACCTCAGTTGCGTTCGGGAACACATTGTTGATATAAGGTATGATTATGTAGCTTGAAATAATCGGGAAGGCAAAGCACAACGCAATCATCATAATTGCGTGAATAAGGATTGAAAACCACTGATTTGCAGTAGTCGTGTTTTTAGCCTTTGAGTCGTTGTATTTTGAAGCAAGCACGGTTGACATCCACTTCGTCCAGTAGAAAAGCGTTGTTGCGCTTCCGAAGCAGACGAAAAGCAGAAGTATTACGGAGCCGCTGTCGATAAACGCCTTGAGTGCAGCCCATTTTGAAATGAGCATACCGAAGGGCGCAAGGAACATACCTGCTATACCGATAACAAGCGTCCATGCAAGATAGGGATGACGGCGCACAAGTCCGTGCATGGTTTCAATATCCCTTGAGCCCGTCGCGTGCTCGATTGAGCCGACGGTCTGGAAGAGAAGCGATTTTGAAATCGCATGGAATATCAGCAGGAAGGTACCTGCCCACACGGTTTCCTCAACGCCTACGCCTGCGCAGGCAGTGATAAGACCGAGATTTGAAAGCGTTGAATATGCAAGCACCTTCTTGCCGTCGCTTACGCTGATTGCAAGCATCGACATCACAAGGAAGGTGAAGCCGCCGATAAGGCTTACCATTGTGCCTGCGTAATTACCTGCAAGCACGGGCGAAAGTCTGATTAAAAGATATACGCCTGCCTTGACCATCGTGGCGCTGTGTAAAAGCGCAGAGGAGGGCGTGGGCGCAACCATTGCCCCGAGAAGCCATTTTGAAAACGGAAGCTGTGCGCTCTTTGTAAGCGCCGCGAAGGAAAGGAGCATTACGGGCGCAACGATAACGGCGCTGTCATATGTTATAAGGGTTTTGAGGTCGGCTACGCTGTTGTAGTAGCCGAGCCATACTATACCGCCTGCGAAGGCGCAGCCGCCGAGAAGGTTGAGCCACAGAGCCGTAAACGCATTGTTGATTGCTTCATCGGTCTTTGTATAGCTGATGAGAAGGAAGGAGATAACGCTTGTAATCTCCCAGAAAAAGTACATCCAGATAAGCGAGTTTGAGAACACAAGCCCGAACATCGCGCCGAGGAAAATATAAAGCATTGCGAAGAAAAATCTGCGCCTGTCCTTAAATTCCCTGTGATGCCCTGTGTAGTCGGTCATATAACCGACTGCGTAGACGGTTATAAGCGTGCCGACAACTGCGATGATGAATACCATTATTATGGTGAGCGTGTCAACATAAAGCCTTGAATAGCTGTATTCGGGCTCATATCCGCTGAAAAGCTCAAACCATATCATAAGACCCGTCTGCGTCAAAGAAAGAAGCGCCGCATGGTATTTTCTGTATTTGACGCTGAGTACCGTTATCAGAAGGGCGAGAAATACCTCAATACCAATCATACCGTAGTCGATGATATGTATAAGCTCGCGGTTTATGTCAAACTCTACAATCCCTGCTCCCGATTTAAAATATATAACCGAGAAGGTGATAGCCGCCGCGATAATTCCGACCGAGCTTATGTAGGTTATGTATTTTCTTACGATATTGCTTCTTACCATACTGAGCATAAGCGCGCTTGCAAACGGGAAGCATATCATTACAAATATAAGATTTACCATAACTCCTCCGATAATTTTATAATATAATATGAATTCAGAAATAATATATAATTTATGTCGCATATATAATAACACCGACTTTGTTTTCGGTCAACATAAAAGAAGCATTTTTTATTAATAGTAATACAATTATTTTGACAGAAATTGACAAAACTATGCAAATTAAATAATTGTTACACTTTTTTAATTTTTGTTATTGATTTTTAATAATTTGTGTATTATATTATTAATAGAATTTTTAGGAGATGAGCTTTTGACAAACAGAATCAGACTTACTGCCGTAGCGGTAATTCTCCTTATTCTCATAACCTCATTTGTATCTCTTGATATCGTTTCAAGAATTGATATAAGGCCCGTTAAAAATGTACATATGACGGAAAGCACGGCTGATACCATAACGCTTAAATGGCAGAGGGTAAAGCACGCCGACGGTTATAAAGTGTATAAAATCAGCGGCGATAACGAGCCTGAGCTTGTGGCAACGGTAGAGGATAAATCAGCGTCGCAGTGCACTGTTGAAAAAATGGGCAGTGCCTCTCAGTACACGCTTGATGTTACGGCTTTCAGATATTTTAACAGCAAAACATATGAGGGTAAGCCCTCGCAGCCTGTCGAGGCTTATACCCTGCCTGAAACGCTTGACGCGGTCGCTTCTCCACACAAGGCGAATGCGCTGACGGTAAGCTGGACTGAGCAGGAAAATGCTACTGCATACGAAATTGAGTATTCAAAAAACGAGGACTTGAGCGACGCCGGCAGAGTAACCGTGAAGGACGATAATGAATGGGAGCTCGGCAATCTTAAAATAGGCGATGTCTATTATGCAAGAGGACGGTCCTATTACGAGCTTAACGGCGAAAGGATATACGGCGCGTGGAGCGAAATCACAAGCGCCAAAATTAAGGAAAAGGTAGTGATGAGCACAAGCATTGACCCCGATAAGCCGATGATTGCTCTTACCTTTGACGACGGCCCCGCATATTATGACGAGGGCGAAAATTCTACGGAAATCATCCTTGATACTCTTGAGGAATACAACGCAAGAGGAACCTTCTTTATGGTTGCTTCCCGTATTGCGGATGAGAATTCGCCCTTCCTTCAGAGAGAGTACGATATGGGCTGTGAGCTTGGTAATCATACCTATGACCACAGGCATTACGGAAGCGATGTAACAGCTTCGGATATCAGCGAAGCGAGCAGTACAATCTATGACTGGAGCGGACATTATCCGACATTGTTCAGAAGCCCCGGCGGTATCCTTACGGATACAATCCTGTATGAGTGCGAGGAGGAGGGAATGCCTCTTGCCTACTGGTCGGTTGACACGGAGGATTGGAAATCCAGGGATACAAAGAAGGTTTATGAGGCGATTATTGACGGCGCGTATGACGGCGCAATAATCCTTATGCACGATATTTACCCGACAACAGCGCAGGCTGTACAGAGGGCTGTGCCGAAGCTTATTGAGGACGGCTATCAGCTTGTAACCGTAAGCGAGCTTATTTATTACAAGAGCGGATACGAAGCAGAAGCAGGAGTGCAGTACCGCGACGGATATGAAACAACATAATTAATTTAACAAAAAAGGCTGCTTTGCGACAGATGCCCCAAAGCAGCCTTTCTGTTTTTTGTATATTTGTTTTAATAAATTAACACTTGAAATTTATTTGCAAATGCTTATAATATATGTGAAATAAAAAATGAGGTGATAATATGTTAAAGAAGGATAAAAAGCTTATCCCCGTATCACTCCTCACAGGTTATCTCGGCGCAGGTAAGACAACTGTTCTTAACCATGTGCTTGCAAATCAGGAGGGTTACAGGGTTGCTGTTATCGTTAATGATATCGGCGAGGTTAATATTGACGCTTCGCTTATTGCGAAGGGCGGCGCGGTAACGCAGAAGGACGAAAACCTTGTTCCGCTTTCAAACGGCTGTATCTGCTGTACTCTTAAGGTTGACCTTATGAAGCAGATTATCGAGCTTGCAAAGTCTAAGAAGTTTGACTATATCTTAATTGAGGCTTCGGGTATCTGTGAGCCGGGTCCTATCGCCGGCTCAATCTGTATGCTTGATGGCACTAACAGGCAGGCAAAGCTCCCTGCGGTTGCTTATCTTGACAATATCACTACGGTTGTCGACGCCAAGAGAATGGCTGATGAGTTCGGCTCAGGCGCTTCGCTTCTCAAGGATAATCTCGACGAGGAGGATATTGAAAACTTACTTATTCAGCAGATTGAATACTGTACAACTATTATTCTTAACAAGGTTGACGAGGTCAGCGATAAGGAAAAGGCGGATGTGCTTGAGGTAATCAAGGCGCTTCAGCCCGAGGCAAAGATTATTGAAACCACTTACGGTAAGATTGATGTTTCCGATGTGCTTTCAACAAACCGTTTTGATTATGAAAAGACGCTTGAAAGCGCAGGCTGGATTAAGGCAATGGAGCTTGAGGGCGAAAATTCCGAGGACCTTGAAAAAGAGGAACACCACGAGGAGCATGGCCATCATCACCACCATGACCATGACGATGATGAGCACGAGCACGAGCACGAGCATGAGCATCACCACGACCACGATGAGCATGAGGAGCACGGACATCATCATCATCACCACCATCATCACGAGGAGGGTGAGGCTGAGGAGTACGGTATTTCAACCTTTGTTTACCAGAATGTAAAGCCCTTCTCCAAGAAGAAGTTTGAGGACTTTGTATTCGCTGAGTGGCCGAGAGAGATTATCCGTGCTAAGGGTCTTTTCTGGATTGCGGAGGACCCGAACACAGCTTATATATTTGAGCAGAGCGGTAAGCAGAAAACGGCTACCGACGACGGCAACTGGATTGCGGCGTTCCCTGAAAAGGACAGAAATGAGGTTCTCAGAATGAACCCCGATATTGCAGAGGCTTGGCATCCCGTATACGGGGACAGAGTTAATAAGCTCGTGTTCATCGGCAGGGGAATGGACAAGGAGGCAATCATCAAGGGTCTTGACGCCTGCATCTCCGACGAAGCAGTTTAATAAAACATAAAAAACAGCATCTTGCCTTTAGGCAAGATGCTGTTTTGCTATGCCTTATTCATTTTCAGCTTTTTAAAATCAATCTGCGCAAGAAGTATTCCTGCAAAGATAATCACACAGCCGATATATCCTCTTGCGGTCATTATCTCATGCAGTATCAGCGCGCCGCCGACAGCGCTGAACACGCTCTCGGTAGAAAATACAATACCTGCAAAGGTCGGGTCGGCGTTTTTCTGCGAGATTGTCTGGAAGGTATATGCGATTCCCACGCTGCCGATACCGCTGTAAAGAAGCGGTAAGCCTGCCGCCGTGATTTGCGATATGCTCGGCTTTTCAAAGATAAACGCGCATACCGCCGAAAGCAGGGCGACGGTTGCAAACTGTACCATACTGAATTTAATCGGCGAAAAGTTTACCGAGTATTTGTCAATTACAATTATATGAAACGCAAAGATTACGGCGCAGATAAAGAGAAACAGGTGCGACATCGTAAGGCTTCCTAAGCCGTCCGTAACGCATAAAAGATACAGACCGACTATCGCAAAGACAGCGCCGATAAGCGTTTCGATATTCGTTTTCTTTCCGCCCAAAAATCTGATGAACGGCACAAAAAGCATATATATAGCCGTAATAAAGCCTGCAAGCCCGGTGATGTTTTTTACATTGAGCTTAACGCCAAGCTCCATACCGTACTGCTGCGTCCACGCTGCAAAGAACAGTATAACGCCTGCCAGAACGCCGTATATAATCAGAGGCTTAAAGCTTTCTTTCTTAAAATTTTTGTTGTCCTTCCTGTCAAAAATGAGCAGTACGGGTACAAGGCTCAGAGTACCGAGTATGTACTTTGCCATATTGAAGGTCATTGAGCCGATGTTTGTGCCTATCGCAACCGTCTGTGCAACAAAGGAAAAGCCCCATACAATCGGCGGAATAAAGAGTAGTATTGTGTTTTTATTTTTTTTCATTTATAAAATCAGGGCGAACTACTGCGTCCGCCCCTGTTCCTTTTTATAATACAGCCTTTAAGAACTGCTGAAGTCTCGGGTCCTTAGGCGCGGTGAATATATTGTCGGGGGTATCCTCCTCAACAATTACGCCGTCAGCCATAAATAAAACCCTGTCAGCGACCTCTCTTGCAAAGCCCATTTCGTGCGTAACGACAACCATAGTCATACCCTTGTCGGCAAGGTCCTTCATAACCTCGAGAACATCGCCTACCATTTCAGGGTCAAGCGCTGAGGTCGGCTCGTCAAAGAGCATAACATCGGGCTTCATTGCAAGCGCGCGTACAATTGCTATTCTCTGCTTCTGACCGCCCGAGAGCTGCGAGGGATAGGAGTCTGCCTTATCTCTCAGGTTTACCATATCAAGCAGTCGGTAAGCCTCCTCCTCAGCCTCAGCCTTGCTCATCTTTTTAAGCATAACAGGCGCAAGAGTGATGTTTTTAAGAATTGTAAGGTTATTGAAAAGGTTGAAGTGCTGGAACACCATACCCATTTTCTGCCTTACCTTGTCAACATCGCATTTGGGGTCTGTAATTGTGTTGCCCTCGAAAATTATCTCTCCGCCCGACGGCTTTTCAAGCAGGTTAAGACATCTTAAAAATGTACTTTTACCCGAGCCCGACGGACCGATGACAACAATCTTGTCGCCTTTTTTGATGCTGTAATCAACACCTCTGAGAACATGGTTGTCCGCAAAGGATTTGTCAAGCCCCTTTACCTCAATGAGAATCTCCGAATTAGTGTTATTAGTGGTCACTTGAACGAAGCCTCCTTTCAAGCAGTGATACAAGTCTTGTTAATATCATTACCATAACGAGGTAAATTAATGCAGTCGCAATAAGCGGCATAAACGGACTGAAGGTTACGCCTCTTATCATATTTCCCGCTCTTGTAAGGTCCGTGATTGCAACATAGCCGGCGATTGAGGTTTCCTTGAGAAGCACGATGAACTCATTTGCAAGCGCAGGTAATACATTTTTGAATGCCTGCGGAATTATAATACGAATCATCGTCTGAGCAAAGTTAAGACCGACAGCTCTGCCGGCTTCAAGCTGACCTCTGTCAACCGACATAATACCCGAGCGGAAAATCTCCGCAACATATGCGCCGGAGTTAATACCGAAGCAGAATACGGCAATAAGTATTTTGTTGTTGGAGATCTGGAAAATAATGTAATAGAAAATAAGGAGCTGTACAACAACGGGCGTACCTCTGATTATTGTGAGGTAAACCTTTGCAATCGCGTTAAGTATTGTGAGAACTACCTTTGAAGCGGAGTGCATTTCCGAGATATTTCTCTCATATGATGAACGAATAACGGAAACAAGTATTCCGAGGAAGATACCGATAAACACAGCAAAGAAAGTGATTTGCAGTGTTGCGCCGAGACCGTCAAGAATTATCTTCCATCTTGCGCCGTCAACGAAATTCAGTATAAACTGTTCTTTTAATCTCTCGAACCATTCAGCCATACGAATTCCTCCTTGTTAAAAATACGGAGGTGAAAACCACCTCCGTAAAAGTTTAATGTGGGTTTTAATTATGCAGCAGGAATGTACTTATCAATAATCTGCTGTACAGTGCCGTCAGCAATAAGCTCGTTGAGCGCATTGTTAACCTCTTCTGTAAGAGCGCTGCCCTTTGCAAAAGCGATAGCGTACTCCTCTTCAGCATACTTGCTGTCAAGAATTACAAGACCCTCGTTAGCTGCAACATATGACTTTGCAGGCTCGTTATCAATGATAACTGCGTCAATCTTACCTGTTGCGAGTGATGAGATAGCCTCCTGAGCGGAGGTATACTGCTCGATTGTGCAGGTTGTTGCGCCGTCGTCAATATCGCCTGAGAAGTAGATGTCAGCCGTTGTTGAGAGCTGAACGCCTACCTTGTAAGAAGCGCCCTCTGCGTAGAGGTCGTCAACCGACTTGATTTCAGAGCCTTCGGGAACGATGATTGCCTGAACGCCTGTTGCGTATGAGTTAGAGAAGTCAACGCTCTCTTTTCTCTCGTCAGTAACCGTAAGACCTGCCATACCCATATCAGCCTTGCCTGAAGCAACCGAGCTGATGATTGAGTCAAAGTCCATATTCTCAACTACAAGCTCTTTGCCGAGCTTATCAGCGATTGCCTGTGCAACCTCGATGTCGATGCCGACATATTCGCCGTTGTCGCCGATTGACTCATATGGCGGGAAGTCAGCGCTTGTTGCAAGTACAAGCTTGTCGCTGCCTGACTCCTTAGCGCTGCAGCCTGCGAAAACTGCGCCGACAAGGAGAACAGCAAGTAAAACTGCTAAAACCTTTTTCATAATTTATTCCTCCAAATAAAAATATACATTAAATATGCAGAGCGGTTATCCACTCTGCATAATAAATTAGCATATTAAAATAATATTGTCAATAAAATAACATTAATTTAATGTATAAATATACATTTAGTTAATAAATCTATAAGCGTTACGACCTCGCAAAGCACTCTTAGTCTGCATTTGCAAGCCACTCGTATTCAGGTATATATATCCTTGTTTTATCCCACGGGTCGCCGTCAAGATGTCTGATAAGCCATACATAATACATCTCGTAACCCGGAGCGGTAACCTGCTGGTGCGCGTTTCCGCCTCTTATGCAAAGACAGGTGCCGTTCTCTGTTTTGTACGGTGTGTCGCCCTCAAAGCCTGCGCCGAAGCCCTCGGGATGGTCAAACTGATAATAGTAAAGCTCGGGCTGCGGATGATGGTGCGGAGGGTAGCTCGACCATCTGCCGGGCTGATTGAACACCTCGCCCATAACCATATTTGAATACGGAGCATTGTCAAGGTCAAACATTGTTGATACGATTCTGTGTCCCGTACCGTTCCACTGACCCTTGCCGAATTCCTGATAAAGACAGTTGTCGGGATTGTAGAATACAGGCTCCCAGCTTTTGTCGTTATCGGTCATCTGAACAAGCACCTCGCTGTCCTCAAGCGCTGTAACGCAAGCCCTTGTCTGCTTCGGAAAATGCACTGCGTAAGGCGTTTTCTCAAAGGGGTTCTTCCTTTTGCAGTTCTCGTCGATATTTTCTCCGACTTTAAAATTAACATTTCCAGAGAGGAGAAGTACTGCACATTCGTTTTCGTTTTCAAAAATCTCAAGCGCTTCGCCCTTTGAGAGCTTCTTAACATAGATATCCATAAGCATATCCGCGTTAACGCCGTTCATTTCACAGAGGACCTTCTTGCCGTTTTCGTCGTATTCGGGTTTGTAAATCATTTGATTACCTCGCTTATTTATTTTCGGCAGGGTGGTAGTTAGTTACATATTTCATAAGTACCTCCCTGACATTATCGTTGTTGATATTTTCAAGGTCGGAAAGCATCTGACGGAATTTGCCGCTGTCGATTTCCATAGGCTTGTTGACAAAGATTTTCTCGTTTGAGGTTTTCTCCCTAGTTTCAAGCTCGCTTTCCATTGCAAGCTCCTCGTAGAGTTTTTCGCCGGGTCTTAAGCCCGTTATCTCAATTCCGATTTCGTCAACGGTATAGCCCGAAAGAGTAATCATATTCTCGGCAAGCTCCATAATCCTTACGGGTTCACCCATATCAAGAACGAAAATCTCGCCGCCCTTTGCAAGTCCGCCTGCCTGACAAACAAGCTGCGCCGCCTCGGGAATTGTCATAAAGTACCTTGTGATATCGGGATGCGTAACGGTAATCGGACCGCCGTTTTCAATCTGCTTTTTGAAAATCGGAACAACTGAGCCGTGGGAGCCAAGTACATTACCGAATCTTACTGCAGCATATTCGGTGGTATCGCTGACGGTTTCCATATACTGCACGATAATCTCGGTTAATCTTTTTGTAGCGCCCATAACATTTGTCGGGTTAACGGCTTTGTCGGTTGAAAGAATAACCATTTTCGGCACCTTGAATTTGTCAGCGGTAACAGCGACATTATATGTGCCGAAAACATTGTTTTTAACAGCCTCGCAGGGCGAGTCCTCCATAAGAGGAACATGCTTGTGTGCCGCCGCGTGGAATACAACATCGGGGTGGAATTCCTCAAAGACCTCTTCAAGCCTTTTAATATCTCTTACCGAGCCGATTCTCACCTGAATGTTAATCTTACCTGCGTATTTTTTGTTCAGCTCGTTTGCAAGCTCAAACGCGCAGTTTTCGTAAATATCAAAAATAACAATTGTCTCGGGCTTGTATCTCGCGCACTGCTTGCAAAGCTCGGAGCCGATTGAGCCGCCGCCGCCCGTAACGAGTATTGTTTTGCCGATTAAATATTTGCAGGCCTCCTTGTCAAGCTTTACCTCATCCCTTGCGAGAAGGTCGGTAATCTCGATTCGCCTGAGCTGTTTCATTGAGTTCTTGTCCTCAATAATCTCCTCAAGTGAAGGGGTAGTTTTTACGGGCTTACCCGTCTTTGCGGCAATGCTCGCAATTTCCTGTTGGCGCTTATTCGGTGCCGACGGCATACAGATAATGATTTCATCAATACGGTATTTTTCAACAATCTGCGGTATCTGCTCGCAGTTTCCCACTACCTTGACGCCGTGTAAGGTCTTGCCTTTTTTTGACGGATTATCGTCAGCAAACGCAACGGGCTTGTATTTTTCCCATTGATTTGTGAGCAGGTCCTGAAGAATTACATTGCCCATAGCGCCTGCGCCTACAAGTAAAACGCGTTTTGCATTTTTTGAGGAGGTATGTCTGAGCAAGCCGTTTTTCAGTTCGTATCTGACAATCCTGTATCCGAGCCTCGGCGTAGAAACAAGCACAATCATAAGGAATACGCCGAAGGCGTAAACATAGCCCCTCATACGAACTAAATCAAGCGCGCGCCTGAAAATGAATTCGTCAACTACGAAGAGAAGCAGTACATCCATGATAGCCGCTACAATACACAGGAGAAGCTCCCTCATACCTGCAAAAGCCCATACGCTTTTATAAAGCTTCATTGCGTAATGAATAATGATTATTCCGCAGGAAACTATGATGAAATGATACGGATTTGCAAGGACATTTCCGTAAATGCCGAAGCGGCCGAGATGACCGTTGTTTGATATATAGCCGAGCAGTAGATTGGCAAAGGTAAAAAGCCCTATGTCAATTATTACCATCAGGCATTTTTTCAGAAAGGAATTGATTCCGTCTTTGTTAAAACTCATAGTATCTCCTGAAACAATTTATCACATTATCGCTTTACTATATAAAATTATATATTAATGCTTTTCTTATTCACAATTATACTACATATGACCAAAAAGTCAAATCCGATTTTTCCCATATGTCAAAAAAACCGTGCAACTTGATGTTTGCACGGCTTTTTATCCTTATTCTGTTTCCTCATCTTTTACGGGATATTTTAAATCTGATTTTTCCCAGTTTTCGATGATTTTGAGAAAAGCTCTTGCCTCCTCCTTCGCCTGCGGAAGATTGTGGTCAACGCAGTTTGCACATTCCTTAGGCGAAGCGCCCGGTACTACGCCCCAGTAATCAGCGATGAATTGAAATGTTTCTTTAATAAGATTGATGGTGTATGAGTCGGAAAGGCTTCTTGTGAGAAGGTAGTATCCCGTCCTGCTTCCCATAGGTCCGAAATATATTATATTGTCGCTGAATTCGGTGTCCTTTATATGCGCTTTAAAGAGATGCTCGGTGGTGTGCATAGCCGCATTAGTAAGCACGGGCTCTCTGTTAGGGAGCCTTAAACGGATATCGTATGTGGTGATATCGTCGTCAATACGGCTGATATAAATACCCTTCTTTAAAACTGTGTGGTCAATCTGACTGCCCGGTGCGATTTTCATTTAACTTCAACTCCTGTTAAAAATGATTTATTTTCAGTCATAATACCGCAGTCGGCACCTGACTTGTACTCGGTGATAAGCCTCTGCGCGTCCTTCTTTGCAAGCTCAAAAAGCTCCTCGAAGCTCTCGTTTCTCTCGGTCGGGTCATAGGGGGATACCCAGCTTTTATGCTCCGTGTTTGAGAATCGGGCATCTGCCTCGGGCGTGCGCGTCCTCAGCATAACATTGAGTGAAAAGCCGTTGGTAAAAGGCTTGATTATCCTGTCGATACCCTTCGTGAGCTTCTGATACTTTCCCGACTCGTCGCACAATATTTCCTGTATCTTTATCATATCATAAAATGCGAAGGAAAGCGAGTCCTCTTTTATATCGTCGCCCGTAACCTTGGGAAGAATATCAGCAAGAAGCTTTGAAATCTCCTCTATTACAGCCGCGTCGGGCGTGAGCGTTGACGCAGTGTCAAAGGCATACGGCTTTTCAATACCGCACCTTTTGTTGAGTATGTATGAGTCAAGCGAGTATTCAACAAGGTTGTGCGCCGAGAAGCCGTGGGTGAATTCGCCGCTTTTCACAAGCTCCTCCTGCCTTGCGTAAACATAGGGATGGCAGATTCTGTCAAGGGAATAGTGCATTAAAAAACCGTAGGCATAGGACTTTGCAATACCCGTGCCGTCGTTTTCACAGTACCTGCGAAATTCATTGAACAGCACCTCGGGCTTTGAGCGGTGCATATGCGAGCCTACCTCGCGCCTCGGCTTGCCCTTCATCCACGGAAAAACTCTGTGAAAGAAGAAAACATCGGGACCCTGAGCGCCGAAATAAACAGCGGGTTCGTTAACTTCAAAATCTGCATTTTCTTTTAAAAAGGGCATAAGCTCCTTTGCAAAAACATAATGAGTTGAAAAAGCGGGCATTATATTAACTTACTGAAATCAGAAGGGAAATCCGCCTCCGATTTCATCTCCTTTTTTGTTATGGGGTGTGTAAAGTATATAGCTTTATAGGTAAGCGCTTGCCTGTTTATAAGAGGGGAGGGCGTACCGTAAAGCGTGTCGCCGCAAAGCGGATGACCGATATGCGCAAAATGCACTCTTATCTGATGTGTCCTGCCGGTTTCAAGGTTGATTTTTAAAAGCGTTCTGCCGTCCTTGCGGCTGATAGCCGAGTATCTTGTAACAGCACGCTCGCCGTCGGGGAAAACGCCCCTTTTGATAATGCTGTCGCGTACACGGCGTATCGGCTCGTCAATTATGCCGTCGCCTTCGATTATACCCTCGCATACTGCGTAGTAATCTTTTTTTATACTTCCTGCAAGCAGTGCCGCAGCAAGCTCGTTTTTAGCGATAAGCACAAGTCCGCTTGTATCCCTGTCAAGCCTGTAAACTGCGCGGAAAGCCCCGTCAAGGTATGGCGCGCAGGCGTTTGCAAGCGTGTCGCCGCGGTGGTTTCTGCTCTCGTGAACAGGCATAAAAGCAGGCTTATTTACAATTAAAACATCCTCATCCTCGTAGACGACTTCGATTTTTAAATCGGGATTTGCCGTCGGCGGATTTCCGCTTTGCTCAATGCGGATTTTAAGTACATCACCGAAGGATATACAGTCGATTGCTCTTGCAAATTTACCGTTCAGGGTGATGCCGTTTTCCGTCTGCTTCAGCTTTGTGAGAAGCGCGGAGGATACTCCGAATTCCCGCAGAAAATCCCTTATTTCCCGTCCGTTTTGCTCGGCTGTTATTTTAAATTCAAGCTCTCGCATCAGTAGGTGAAGGATACGATAATACCGCCGTCCGACGCATAAAGCGAATTAAGACCCGAAGCCTTGATGATGCGGATATCCGTGTACTCGGTTTTATCCTTGATTCTGTCAGCGACAAGCTGCGCCTTTTCGGGGCAGCAAACATGCGAGATGAGAACCGTCTGACCTGTAAGGTCTTTTCCCTTTACATCCTCGGCGATGCAGGAAGCCATTTTAACAAGCGCCCTGTTAACGGTTAAATCCTGACCTGCAAGGCTGATATTGCCTTCTGTTGTGCGCCTGCATACAAGCTTGACCCTTACTTTTTCAAGTACCTTTGCCGCAAGTGCGAAGAGTCTGCCGTTTGACTTGAGCGCGTCAAGGCTCTCAAGGCAGAAATAAAGTCCCTCGTGATTAACGATATAGTCGTCAATCTCTTTTGTCAAAGCGTCGAATTCAAGTCCTTTTTCCGCAAGCTCGTGCGCCTTGACAACAGCCATAGTTTCAAGACCCGAGGTTGCAAGTGAATTGAATACATAAATCTTTTTATCGTCGTCGAATTCTTCCTCGTAAAGCATTTTGCCTTGACAGGCAGAATTGTACGAGCCGCTTAATTTATCGGTAATTGTGAAAACATAAACTTCGTCGTAATCGCCTTCGCATGCCTTTTTGAAGGCTTCGGGTGAAGGACAGGCGGACTTGGCAAGTCCGTTGTTCGCTCTCATCCTTGCAATGAAATCATCCTGATTGAAGTTTTCGTCGTCAAGGATATGATAATCGTTAATCTGAAGGGTGAGGGGAACAATCTCAAAATTCTCCCATTCCTTCATCTCATCAAGAATATCGCAACAGCTGTCAACTACAATTTTATAGCTCATATGCTCACACCTTTCTTAATTAAAATCACAAAGATTATACATTGTTTTTTTACGGTAGTCAATTGTAAAACGGTCTGAAAATTATTAAATAATTATAAAGAATGCAGGTCAGTTTACCCGACCTGCAAATGATTATTTTATGAAGCTTAATGCTTTTTCAATCTGCTTATCAACGCTCTGAGCGCTCGGACCGCCCTCAACAAGTCTGTCGTTTACGCATTTTTCGAGGTTGATAGCAGTGTAAACGCCCTCGTCGAAAATGTCGCAGACCGCCCTGTATTCCTCAATCGGAAGCGTTTCGAGAGTCAGCCCCCTGTCAATGCAGAGCGCCACAAGCTCGCCCGTTGCCTTATAAGCGTCCCTGAACGGCAGACCTTTTGAAACAAGATAGTCCGCGCAGTCGGTTGCATTTATAAAGCCCTTTGCTGCGGCATTTCTCATATTATCTTTAAGCACAGTCATTGTGTCAATCATGGGAGTGAAGGCGTTAAGGCACATTTTAACCGTGTCAACCGCGTCGAAAATTGCCTCCTTATCCTCCTGCATATCCTTGTTGTAAGCAAGCGCAATGCCCTTCATAACAGTGAGAAGAGTAGTGAGGTCGCCGAAAACCCTGCCGCTCTTGCCACGTACAAGCTCGGCAATATCGGGATTCTTTTTCTGCGGCATAATGCTTGAGCCCGTAGAGAATGCGTCGTCAAGCTCTATGAATTTGAACTCCCAGCTGCACCACATAATTATCTCCTCGCTGAAGCGGGAAAGATGTACCATTATAAGCGAGAGAGCAGAGGCAAGCTCAATGCAGAAATCCCTGTCGGAAACGCCGTCAAGACTGTTTGAGGAAATGCTGTCAAAGCCGAGAAGCTCAGCCACCATATTCCTGTCAAGAGGGTAGGTTGTGCCTGCGAGCGCACCGCTTCCGAGCGGTAAAACATTCATACGCCTTTTAACATCGTTAAGCCTGTCAATATCCCTGCAAAGCATTGAGGCATACGCCATAAGATGATGTGCGAAGGTTATTGGCTGAGCGCGCTGAAGATGAGTGTAACCCGGCATAATGGTATCCTTGTTTTCCTCAGCCTTAGCGCATAAAACCCTGATAAGCTCCTTTAACCCTTCGCTAATCTCATCACATTCCTTTTTAAGAACCATGCGAATATCAAGCGCCACCTGGTCGTTTCTTGACCTTGCGGTGTGGAGCCTTTTGCCGGTCTGTCCGAGCCTTTGTGTAAGCTCGCCCTCAATGAAGGTGTGAATGTCCTCAGCCTCCATATCAATACTCAGCTTTCCCGATTTGATATCCTCGAGAATAACGGCAAGCTCGGCGGTGATTTTTTCGCTTTCGCTCTTGTCGATAATCCCCGTTGCGCCGAGCATTGTTGCGTGCGCAATGCTTCCTTTTATATCCTCCTCAAACATTCTGCAGTCGAATTTTATCGAGGAGTTAAAATCATTTGTTTCCTTGGCAAGCTCTTTCTTAAACCTGCCCTTCCATAACTGTGCCATAGAATTGTCCTTTAGTTATTTTCTTCCCTTTGAGCGTCAAGAAGCGCTTTAACCTTGATTGAAAGGCCGAAGAGGTTGATAAAGCCTGCCGAGTCAGCCTGATTATATGCTCCTCCGTCCTCTCCGAAGGAAGCGATGTTCTCATCGTAAAGGCTGTAAGGTGAGGTTATGCCTGCATTGATGATATTGCCCTTGTAAAGCTTGAGTTTAACATCGCCCGTGCAGGTTTCCTGTGTGCTGTCAACGAAAGCGGAAAGCGCTTCGCGAAGCGGGGTGAACCATAAGCCGTTGTAAACAAGCTCGCCGAATTTCTGTGCAACAAGCTTTTTGTAGTGCGAGGTCTCCCTGTCAAGAGTGAGCATTTCGAGAAGCTCGTGAGCCTTATAGAGAATAGCGCCGCCGGGTGTTTCGTATACGCCGCGGCTCTTCATACCAACAAGACGGTTTTCTACTATGTCGAGAAGGCCGATGCCGTTCTTACCGCCAAGCTCGTTGAGCTTTTCAACGATTGCAAGCGGCTTCATTTCAGTGCCGTCGATAGCAGTTGGTACGCCTTTTTCAAAGTGAATTGTAACATATGTCGGCTCGTCCGGCGCCTGCTCGGGCGACACGCCAAGCTCGAGGAAGCCTTCCTTATTATATAAAGGCTCGTTTGCAGGGTCCTCAAGGTCAAGTCCTTCGTGCGAGAGGTGCCATACATTCTTGTCCTTTGAATAGTTTGTCTCACGGTTTATCTTGAGCGGAATGTTGTGCGCTTCGGCGTATTCGATTTCCTCCTCACGGGATTTGATATCCCACTCACGCCAAGGAGCAATAATCTGCATATGCGGCGCAAATGCCTTGAGGGTAAGCTCAAAACGAACCTGGTCGTTGCCCTTGCCCGTGCAGCCGTGGCAGATTGCGTCAGCGCCCTCCTTGATTGCTATTTCCGCAAGTCCCTTAGCAATGCACGGACGCGCGTGCGAGGTGCCTAAAAGATATGTTTCGTAATCAGCGCCCGCCTTTAAGCAGGGGAAGATGTAATCCTCAACATACTCGTCCTTGAGGTCAAGTACATAGAGCTTTGAAGCGCCTGTTGCAATTGCCTTTTCCTCAAGTCCGTCAAGCTCTGTACCCTGACCTACATCACCAGATACCGCGATAACCTCACAGTTGTTGTAGTTTTCCTTGAGCCACGGAATGATGATTGAGGTGTCAAGACCGCCCGAGTATGCAAGTACTACCTTTTTGATGTCCTTCTTGTCCATAATTATTATCTCCTTTATTTATATACATTTATATATGCGCTGAGCCGGGTCAGCTTTGCGCATCGACTAAATGTAATTATACAACAAATTTATATATGTGCAATAGGTTTTGTGTATTTTTGTATAAAAATGCAAAAAACTTTGTATATTATGTATATTATTGTATATTTTCACAAAATCCGTATTGTTGAAAAAAGAGTATTAATCTGTAAATAAGCATTAATCGCGGAATAAAACGACAGGTAAGTTATTAAATGACTAAAAACAATTTGTTAAAATTTTGTAAATATTTTTTAATAAATTGTTTGCGATTTCTATTGACACTTTTATTATAATATGCTATTATTATCTCGTATAAAATATTTAAATGGGTATACTGTATCCATTTGACTGCAAATGCCGAATGTTCGGTATGTGCCGTGAGCGTGAAGTCAGGTCAGGGACTTTCTGCTCGAAACGCGGCGCACGCCGTACAGGAAGCAAATTTGTAAGGAGGAATTTTTATGAAAACGAAACTTTCTAAGAAAATCTTAGCGGCTTTCCTTTCTGCATTGATGGTTGTTACATCACTGCCTGTTATGGCTTTTGCAACTGTCGATATGTCTTCCGATGCGGCTGTTCAGGCTGTTGAGGACGCAATGGACGCATTTGAAACGAAAGTTGACGCAGTAGGCAAGATGTATCACAATATGTCAGCCGCTTATACCGCTTATGTTGATTGTCAGAAAGCGCTTGACGCTTATATTTACGGCGGTAACACAAATGCTCTTTCGGGCAAGGCTGCCGCTCTTAATACTGCGGTTGCAAATATGACGGAGTATGACGGTAGTGCTACTGTTAATTATGTAACTCCTACCTTCTCTGACAGCTCCGCTTCGGAGATGGAAGCATATAACGGCGTAGCATACAGTCAGGTTATCTATGCTCCTCAGGCTACCGAACAGACAAGCAATGACGACGCTCATGTAGGTAATGCTTTCCATAAGACTTATTACGCTACGAACCCGATTCTTCTTTATACGGGCTCTAATGATGTTCTTCGTCTTCCCGTAATGATGAGTGCACAGATGGAGGCTTCCTCAAACGGTTATAGTAAGGACCGTTATATCTGGTTTGCGTATCCTACTTCACAGCAGGAAACTATCGTTGAGACAGGCCGTACCTCCGACCCCGACGACCTTTTCTGGGAGCTTATCGGCTCATGGAAGGGCGGTAATGACGGCTTCAGCGCTGACTGGGACTGGAACTGGTGGGCTAAGACCACGGGTCAGTCAGGCTCATGGGAAACAGGCTATAAGTACGGCACAAGCCTTCAGAGCCAGAAAATTCCCAAGTGTAATAGAAGCGGTAACTTTTGGAATTATAAGTATTCGGTAGGTAATGCTCTTTATGCTTCTAATGTACTTCAGCTCAAGTCAGGACAGGTTCCTGCCGATTACGGTCAGGAATATATCCTCTTCTGGTCAATCAGTACAGGCGGCGCACAGGCAGGCGATACCTCAGTCCGTCAGGGCAGCAACATTCGTGTAATCAACTATAAGACTTATACGGATGCAATGGTTTCCGCATTCAACTCACTTCGCAGCGCAGGTGTTGCCAATTACAAGGAAGGCGGCATGGCTTCTCTTATGACAGCTCTTGATAACGCTACTTCCTTTAACCTTCAGACCTATGCAACAAACGGCGATTACGACGGCGCTGTTGCACAGATGAAGAAGCTCGTTAAGGCTGTCGGTCAGGCTTCAAATACACCTGACAGCACCTCCTATGCGGCTCTCCGTACTGCAATCACCTCCGCTATTCAGAATCAGATTGCACTGGGCAACACAGGTTACACAACCGAAAGCTGGACTCCTTTTGAAAGCACATATACTTCCGTAAAGACAATTATGGCTAATGTTCTTTCAAACGGCTATACATATGTACAGAAGAAGACGGATGTATCTGCTCTTAACAAGACTTATGCTGAGGCACTTACATACTATTATGAGAATCTTGTAACTAATATTTCATATCAGGATACCTCGGCTCTTGTAAGCGCAATTGACACCTTCCGCGCTTATGATAAGTCGCTCTTTACACAGGCATCATATGCTTCCGTAACAAGTGCGGTTAACGATATCATCGCTTCCGTATGGGGCAGCGTTGACAACTACGGCGTAACAACAGCAGGTCCTGTTGAGTCCGACGCGGCTGCAACACAGATTGCACAGGCAGTTGAGGATGTTAATACTGCAACACGCGCACTCCGCGTAAATCCTGCGGCTAAGGTTGCAGGTAACGGCTTTACAATGTCGCTTAATGACGCGCTCGCACTTTCTGTTGCAAACCCCGATGATTATTCAAACTACGGTACCTTCGCAACAGCACAGGCTGACGGTGAAGAGTATGTTATCACAATGGCAAACACACCGTTTACAAATTATGCTACACAGCGTGCGGCTTATGTTGCTATGATTCAGAGCATCTATGACGCTTACACAGGTCTTCAGGGCGCGTTCACAACAATCCCCGACGGTACCGCTACCTTTACGGGAGATTCCACAAGCGTTACTGTTCTTGACAGAACATTCAATAGCGACAGACATTATCTTAATTTAACTATGAGCTATCCGAGCAGCGGTGCAATCATCAGAATGGACCACTCCGCTACACAGGCTACATACGGTAATGTCGGCTTCAGCTTCACTGTTGACAACAATGGTGATGCCGTAAAGAACAATAACTCAATCGACAGTATTGCGCTTAATCCGTCTTACTCTACAAATGAGAAGATAGGCGAGTCAACCGCTACTTCAACACCGCCCGCTATCAGCGACGCTCAGACAAATTATCCCGGTAAGCTTTACGACTCCACACTTGGCTTCGGTATGCGCAACTTCTCTATGGTAGGCGCAAACGGTTATACCAGCAGATATGCTACTGACGACAGCGGTAACGAAGTTTACGATTCAACATATAACGGCTTTGACGCAATACTCGGTAACACAAACGGCGTATCAAATGACCCGCCGCACGGCTGCGTATTTGCAAAACCGTTAGTTTCGGGTAATCCGGCTACCATCAATCTTCAGGGTGAGATGTATGTTGACATTCCTTCAACAACGGCGATTTCGGACTTTAACAATGTTACTTATAATAATACAAAGCCCACAAGCTCAACACTCACACTTCAAAATGTAAACTTAGGTGCGGTTTATTGCTATAACACTCAGCCTGTATTAGCGTACGCAGGTTATGCAAGCGTTGTTTCAGGCGACAGCCTTTATTCACAGGTAACGGTAGTTGACGCTTCAAACCTTGTTGACCTTATCAACGCTTCAAAGGCAATTGCCAATAATCCTGCAGAATCTGTTAAGTATTCAACGGAGTCAATGACAGCTCTTAATACTGCGCTTGCTTCTGCAAACGAGTATATTAACTACAATCAGATTTCTACAAGCACTCTTCTTACAAGAATTCAGAGTAAGTACAAAACTCTTCTTGAGGCTTATCAGGCTCTTGAGTACAAGACCTTTGAAATCGGTTTCACCTATCAGAATGCTACAACAGGTCCTGAGGGCGCTACCGAGAGCGTAACCGTAACTTACGGCGAAACACTTAATAAGTACAAAACTCAGATTCAGACCATTATGAATAAGACTGCGCAGACCTATGAGTACGGTGATTATATTTACACCTTCTCAGCTTGGGACGCAGTTGATTACAGCGCTCCTGTTGTAAGAGCTGCAACTTATGTTGCAACATACACAAGGGAGCTTGGCTATGCAAACTGGACTGCATATAATAACGCAAAGGCTTCACTTGAAGGCTTACTTGCTGACGAAACATATCTTGTAACTCAGCTTGAGGCAGTTAATACTCTTATCAGCGGTGATGATTACTATTATTACACTGATGCTCAGAAGGCTGCTACAAGAGCTTATGACCAGGCGCTCATTGATGCTAATGCAACAGCGCTCAGCAATATGGCTTCAACACTCAGCGCAAATCAGATTCACTATTCAGAGGATCAGAGGACAAACGCAGAGTATGTTGCTTCTCTTATCAATTATGATAAGGACGCTTATACAGTTGACTTTAATTACAAAGAGGATGTTGCAGTAGGTAACGACAGCTATGTAGGTCTTGTTTATGACGCTGCTTCACTTGACAGCGCTATTGCAAATGCTCTTAACGGTAAGGCAACACAGACTTACACAGTATACCTTAACGGTACGGCAGTTGCTGAGTCAGTACCTTACGGCACAGCAATTAAGGTTAACGGCGACGGTACATATCAGCTCAATGTTGACCCGACAGAGAAGGCAGAGGGCGATACAAGCTATTCTTGGACATACAGCTTCTCAGCTCCTTCAACAAACGGCGAGCAGACGGCTGCTAAGTATTTTGCAACAGCTCCTGCAATCTCGTTCTATGTAAGAGGTAATACATATCTTACAAGCACAAGCACTGAGGCTACGGAGACTAACACTGTTGTTGTAAGGTTTATTGCTAACCTTGGCGGAACAACCGAGAAGGTTCTCGGCGTAAGCTATATCGACGAGAGTGAAGAAAGCGAAACAGTCGGCAGAATTCTTAATATGATTGAAGCTCCGAACTATGCTTGTTATAGTTATTCAGGCTTAAGTGCAACTCTCAACGGCGAGGATGTTACTGACGATTCCTCGGTATTTGAGAAAATAGGTAATGATTATTACGCATATGACAATATCACAATCGTTTACAATTATGATGTTGATACTACTCAGGAGCAGACATATGCAGTAAATCTTTATCTCTTCGGAGATAATGAAACAATTTACAACGACCACGATATGCTCGTTGACGCATTCGGTGAGGTTGATGAGAGAATCAAGACGGACTTCCTCTATAATGAAAAGGTAGAGCTTGGTCTTCTTATGGTACCTGAGCTTCTTGATATGGAAGTTTATGCTTACTGTGAGATTGACGACCCTGCGGTTCTCATTGACGACCCGATTGACCCGACTGCTTTCAAGGTTGTTCATTACGGCACCGATTACAGCTTCTATGCTAATGAAAACATTAATCTCGTAGCTCTTACTGCGGATGAATATGAATCAGTATTCGGTTCATCGGCGGAGCCTCAGGCTTCAGTTTACGCAAGGGACGGCGTAGTTCCCGTATATGATAAGAACGGCGCAGTAGAGAAGTTTACACTTGTCGGTAACTTCACTCTTCCCGAGGGCTGCACAGCTATCGAGTACGGCTTCCTCTTCTCCGCTAACACATCTGCGGACCTCACAATTGAGAATGTGGGTAAGAACGGCGTAGCAAGAATGAAGTCAACAAGACTTACAGTCGGCGACCAGTTTACTGTCAATGTTATGAACCCTGCAAGAAGCGTAGAGTTTGCATATGCGGCATATGTAATTTACGAGGATGCAGCAGGCGTAGCTCATACAGTTACAACCGACGCTGTTATCGGCAGCAACAATTTTAGCTAAAGAAGGGAGGACAGATAATTATGAAGAAGATTTACGAAAAGCCGGAAATTGAAATTCGCGATTATGTGTTTTCCCCGGAACATTCGGTGATTACAGATTCGGACCCTGACTTACACGACGGTCCTGATTACAATTACTTCGGCTAAGATAATAGAGTTAAAGAATAGAGTTAAAGACTCCGGAGAAATCCGGAGTCTTTTTTCATACAATTATATCATAAGCATATTGCAGCTATATAAATGAAAAATATAAATAAATTCTTAAATAAATTCTTTATAATTTGACTTATTATAAGTTATATATTATTATATATAATGCGATAACTATATGGAGGTGCGGCTATGAATATACTTATCGTAGGTCTCGGCCTTATCGGCGCGAGCCTTGCTAAAACTCTCAAAAAGAATACCTCCCACACGGTTTACGGCTGGAACAGGACCGAAACCGTAACCAAGCGTGCGCTTGAGGAGGGTGTTATTGACAAAACGGGACCGCTTGAGGAGATTATTCCTAAAGCAGATGTAACGATAGTTAATTTTTATCCCGAGGCTATCTGTCCTTTTATCAGGGAGCACAGGGATTTATTTAAGAAAAACAGTATTGTAACCGACTCCTGCGGTATTAAGACGAAGATTTGCCGTGAGCTTGAAAATGAGGATTTCGGCTTTTACTTTATAGGCGCGCATCCTATGGCTGGCCGTGAGGTCAGCGGATACGACAATTCGCTTGATAATCTCTTTGACAACGCTTCGTTTATCTGTACGCCGTATAAAGATACGCCGAGGAACAAGACTGACGCGCTTGTCGGACTTGCGCAGGAAATGGGCTTTGCAAGAACGGTGGTAACTGACCCCGAGCATCACGATGAGATGATAGCCTTTACCTCACAGATTGCCCATGTGCTTGCCTGCTCCTATGTTCTTTCTCCGCTTGCTCCTCAGCATGCAGGCTATTCGGCAGGAAGCTACCGTGATGTAAGCCGTGTTGCGAGGATTAATGCGGATATGTGGACGGAGCTTTTTATTGATAACAAGGACGCCCTTGTGCGTGAGATTGACGACCTTGTATCAAATCTTATGAAATTCAAATACTGCATTGTAAACGGCGACGCCGCTCAGCTTCACAGTCTTATGGAGCAGGGCAATAAGATAAAAGAGGAAATCGGTTAATGAGCAGGGTAAGAATCACACCTTCGTCGCATAACGGAAAGGTTCATATACCGCCGTCAAAATCAGCGGCTCACAGAGCGCTTATCTGTTCATATCTCGCAGGCGGAGGAAGCGTAAGTCCGCTTATTTCCTCCGACGATATGAGGGCGACGGCAGGCGTGCTTGAAGCGATAAAAAACGGGGAGCGCACTCTTGACTGTATTGAGAGCGGTTCAACGCTTCGCTTTATAATTCCCGTTGCCGCTGCGCTCGGACTTGATGTGAAATTTACGGGCAGCGGCAGGCTCCCTTCAAGACCTCTTGACGAGTATATAAGGCTTTTGCCGCAGCACGGCGTAGAGGTCAGGACTGAGGGCGGACTTCCGTTTGAAATCTCGGGCAAGCTGAAAAACGGTACTTATGAGGTTGCCGGCGATGTCAGCAGTCAGTATATTACAGGCTTGCTTCTTGCGCTTCCGCTTCTTGACGGCGACAGCGCAGTAATACTTACAACAGAGCTTCAGTCAAAGCCTTATGTTGATATGACAATCAAGGTTATGAACGCATTCGGCGTTGAAGTCAGGGAAACCGAATTCGGTTATTTAGTCCACGGTAATCAGGCGTATAAGCCGATTGATTACACCGTTGAGGGCGACTGGTCGCAGGCGGCGTTCTTCCTTGTTGCCGGCGCGCTTACAGGCGATGTAACAGTCGAGGGACTCTTGCAGGATACCGCTCAGGGCGACAGGGCAATCATTGATGTGCTTGCTTCCTTCAAAGCTGAGCTTTCAATAAGCGACGGCGCTGTATCGGTTAAGAAAAGCGCGCTTCACGGCACGGAGATTGACGCTTCGGATATACCCGACCTTGTACCGATTATTGCAGTTGCGGCTGCCTTTGCAAAAGGGGAAACCGTGATTAAGGGCGCAGAAAGACTCAGGTATAAGGAATCAGACAGGCTTGAAAGCGTGTGTGAAAACCTCCGCAGACTCGGTATTGAGGTCGAGGAGAAACCCGACGGAATGAGAATTGTCGGCGGCAGGGCGCACGGCGCTGAGCTTAAAGGCTATAACGACCACAGAATTGTAATGGCGTTTTCGGTTGCGGCACTTCTCGTTGACGGCGAGGTCGTAATTGACGGCGCTGAGAGTATAAATAAATCGTACCCTTCATTTTTTGAGGATTTTAAGAGTTTGGGAGGCAGGGCAGATGTCATCGGTAATCGGTAATAAATTAAAGCTTTCCGTGTTCGGCGAGAGTCACGGCAGCGCAATCGGCTGTGTGCTTGACGGCGT
This sequence comes from Oscillospiraceae bacterium, assembly GCA_902791235.1. Taxonomy (GTDB): domain Bacteria; phylum Bacillota; class Clostridia; order Oscillospirales; family Acutalibacteraceae; genus Eubacterium_R. The sequence goes on along the minus strand of CADAUV010000002.1, from coordinate 589 downwards.
GCCTGCAGGTCTTGAGCTTGATATGCAGAGAATTTATCTCGATATGAAAAGACGCGCTCCCGGCAGGGATAAGACCTCTACACCAAGGGTGGAAAAGGATATGCCCGTAATACTTTCGGGCGTCCTTGAGGGCGTAACGACGGGCGCACCTCTTGCTATGATTATTGAAAATCAGAACACGAAAAGCGAGGACTATAAGAATATTCAGTCAACCGTAAGACCCTCGCACAGCGACTATCCCGCATATATTAAATACGGCGGCAATAACGATGTTCGCGGCGGCGGCCATTTCAGCGGAAGGCTTACTGCGCCGCTTGTGTTTGCAGGCGCGGTAGCTAAGCAGATATTGGCTCAAAAGGGCGTAACGGTTGGTGCGCATATAATGAGAATCGGCAGTGAAACTGACGAGGGCTTTGACTTAAATGCAATCAGCGCCGCTCAGCTTAATGCTCTTTCACAGATGGATTTTTCCGTCATTAATGCTGATGCAGAGGGCAAAATGCGCGCTCAGATTGAAAGCGTAAGGAGCGACGGCGACAGTATCGGCGGCATAATTGAATGTGCGGCAGTCGGACTACCTGTCGGTATC
>CADAUV010000001.1 GCA_902791235.1 Oscillospiraceae bacterium | reverse complement strand
TCATATCAAGCAGCTTTTTTGACTCTGCTTTAAACTGCTTTTTCCTCATAAAAATCGCCTCGAAAATAGTTATTAGCACTCTTGTGTTTCGAGTGCTAATTATTATTATAATCCATATTTTTCAAATGTCAATACAAAAATATAAACGCCCTACCTAAATTTACATATTTCTCGTTTTCGCCGTTTTATAATGTGAGCATAAAAATGACAGGAAGTGTAAATATGCAGGTTGCGGACAGGCTTAAAAATACGAAAAGAAACAGCGGGAGCGTTCAAATCGCCCTTCGCTACGGGCTGTGGCTTGTCATATCCTTCATTATGACCTTCTCGTCAGTCGTCGACGGAGCGTGTCCGTTTGCGGTTTCGGTAATATGCGTTTCAAACAAAAAGCAGCTTCCCTTCGCACTTGTAGGCGCAGGCACGGGATACCTGCTTTTCAGCGACGGCTCCCAGACAATAAGGTATTTCAGTGCAATACTCATCGCAGGCATCGGCGCACTCGCGATTGATATTTTTTCACCCAAAAAGCAGGCATATCTGCCCATGATGATGTCCTTCCTGTCGGTGCTTTCAACGGGCTTTGTAATGAATTACAGGGAGGCAAACGCACTCGGGGATTATGCGCTTTCGCTCGGCGAGGCGCTTCTCGCTCTCGGCTCTGCGCTTTTTTTCTTTCGCAGCGTACACTGCAATTTAAGGAGGCTTAAATACAAGGCCCTCCCGACAGCCGACGCTGTTTGTCTGCTTATTTCGGTTTCGGTTATGCTGTCCGGCTTCTCCTTCCTGTCGATAAACGGCATAGTGCTTTCAAGAATAATTGCGGTATTCGCAATTCTCTCAGCTACACGATACGACGAGCAGAGATGGGCGCTTGTCGCCTCACTCTCCCTTGGCTTTGCGCTCGGGATAAGTCAGCGTGAAAGCCTGTTTTTAATCGGAGCATACGCATTTTCGGCGCTTGTTGCTTCTCTTTTTTCAGCGCTTTCGACCTTCAGCGTTGCGCTTTCCTTCTGTCTTTGTATGGGCTTTTTCAGCGCCTGCGCAAGTATGGGTGCGCTCTCGGTCTGCGCTGCTCTGGAAAGCCTTATCGCAGGGCTTGTCTTTGTCCTGCTTCCCGAAAAGTTCAGCGATAAAATCAGGGAGGCGTTTGAAAGCCGTAAGGAAACCGAGCCCGACGGCTCTCTCAGACAAAGCCTGACGGTAAGACTGCGCTTTGCTTCATCGGCACTTGCACAGGTGAGCGAAAGCGTACGCGATGTACGGGAAAAGATTGACGCAATAAGCCGTGCGGACGCCCTCGGCGGCGAGATGAGAATGGTCGCTTCGGAACAGTTTTTCTCGATTTCAGAGCTTCTCGAGGACCTTGCCTTCGAGCTTGACGAGGCGGAAATTTTTGATTTCAAAACCGCGGGAAAAATCAGGCGTATGCTCGGTCAGTACGAAATTTATCCCGAGAACATCTCGGTTATTGCAAACAGGTTTGACAGACTGAGAATAGAGGTAAGCGCTCCCTCGGGCACCGTCGGTCTTGACAGTCCGAGGATAAAGGGCGAGCTTGAAAAAATCTGCCGCAAAAGCTTTGAAAAGGGCAGACTCAGCTACTCCCCATCGGGTATGCTTTTAAGCGTGATTGAAAAGCCCGACTACACGGCGAGCTTCGGCTTTGCGCAGTACAGCGCGGAGGGCGCTCTTTGCGGCGACACGGTTAAGTCCGTCAACGACAGCAAGGGGCATATGGTCTTTATTATCAGCGACGGTATGGGCAGAGGCTCTCACGCGGCGCTTGACGGCGCAATGGGAGCAGGACTGCTTTCAAAACTGCTTTGTGCAGGCTTCGGCTTTGACTCCTCTTTAAAAATTGTCAACAGCGCGCTTCTTGTAAAAAGCAGCGAGGAAAGCCTTGCGACGCTTGACTGCGCGTGTATTGATATGTTCTCGGGAAAATGCGAGTTTTACAAGGCAGGCGCGCCGAGGTCGTATATACTTAAAAACGGAAGGCTCAGCAGATGCGAGCTTTCCTCAATGCCCGCAGGGATACTCAGGGGTATTGAGTTTGCAAAGCGTACCGCCGTGCTGTCGGACGGCGACGAGGTTATGATGATGAGCGACGGCATTACCGACCTTGCGGACGAGGAGCTTGAGGAGCTGCTTATTTGCGACTATCCCACACCTAACGAAAAGGCACAGGCAATACTTGACCTTGCGCTCAAAAAAAGCGACGAAAGCCGCAGGGACGATATGTCGGTAATTGTAATCAGATTACAGCGAGGTAATTACAGGATATGAGTTTATTAAAAAAGAAGCCAAGCCCGACGGCAAAGCCTGAAATAAAGTACGAAAACGAATACCGAAAGGAGCTTTGCACACAGGCGGAGCTTGCACAGGATATAATAAAGGAGCATATCAGAGGAGGCAAAATCACCTTTGACAAGCTGCGCCTTGACCCGAAGGGAATACGCACGGTTTACATAGTAGCACAAAGCGGCAATTCGGCGCTTGCGCTATGGGCTGAAAAGGCGTTTGAAACCGTCTGCTGTACCTTTACAAAAGCGCTCAGCACGGAGAGCTTCAGGCAGTCCCTGCCGCCGACGGACAGGCACACGCTGACAATATTTATCGGAAAGGATATGCCGCAGGAGGCTAAGGAATGTCAGGGCAAAACGCTTTTGCTCACAGGAAACGCCGCGCCGAAAAGCCACGCGCTTTGCACGCATTATGAAAGCGGACTGCAGGTTGCGGATTTCACGCTTTCATACCTGCTTTTGTCAATGCTTGCGGTCTATATTGCAAGAAAAAAAGGGCTTCTCACCGAGCTTTATTATAAGCTTGTGATAGAGGCGTTTGCCGAGCTTCGCGCCGCGCTTAACAACATAATGAAAAACGAGCAGTTTTTAATCAGACTCTCGGAGGAGCTGAAGCCCGACCACCTAATTCTGACGGGCAGGGGCGAGGATTATCCCTGTGCGGTTTATATAAGCAGGCTGTTTTCGACGGCATACGGTAATGACATAAGGGCGGTAAACCTTGAAAACATCGGCGATATTAACGACAAAAGCAATCTCATTGCGCTTGCCTCGAGCGACAGGCAGTACAGCCTTCTGCCGGGTCTTGATTACAGCTTCAAAATCGCACCGCTCGGCTGTGATGACAGCATAAAAAACCTCTGCTATCAGGGAATGCTTCCGCTGTTCAATCCGCTTCTCTCCTGCGTTACGGCGCAGGTCATCGCCTATCACATCATATACGGAACTAAAGGGGAATAAAAAAACAGAAACTTGGAGTTACCCAAGTTTCTGTTTTTATTTATTAAATTCTTTTTTGCCTTCGGGTGTGTCGCGGTAGTACTGAGTAAACGGATGGAAGCGTTCCTGCTCCTCCCAGATTTTCTTTGCAACAGGCGCCCACGAAGCCGCATAATCATCGCATTTTGAGCAAAGCTCTTCTACGGATTCGGGCACAAGAAGATTTGTCGACTTAGCGCCCGTTTTGTTAACTATACCGCGAAGCGCCTGCGGATTTTCAAGCATCGGACAGGGTCTGAGCATATTGTCATTAAAGGGTTGTCCCTTATAATACTCATAGAAAAGCGGCGATTTAAGACACTGCGCTATGCTCTTCTCTCTGATATTGGAATCGGAATAGTGAATGAACACGCAGGGCTCAGCATCGCCCCTTGAATTGATATGGAAATAATTTCTTCCGCCGGCAATACAGCCCCCGACGAATTCGGCGTCGTGCTGAAAATCAACGGTGAAAATAGGCTTGCCCGTTTTGGAATTTCTCTTTTCCCTTATCGCTCTGTAAACATGCTCGCGCTGTTCGGGCTTTAAAAGAAGCTTTACATCGGCGTCGCTTCCGACGGGCATATAATGAAAATACCACGCGAATTTAGCGCCCTGCTCAATCATAAAATCATAAAACTCATCCGAGGTTACCGCCTCATAGTTCTGACTTGTGTAGCAGACCGATGTTCCGAAAAGGCACTTATGCTTCTTTAAAAGCGCCATGGCGTCAAGCACCTTCTGATATGCGCCCTCGCCGCGCCTTGCGTCGTTTGTTTCACGGCTTCCCTCAATTGAGATTGCAAGCGCGATATTGCCGCATTTTTTCATATCCTCGCAGAGCTTTTCGTCAACCAGTGTTCCGTTTGTGTAGGAGAGGAAAAGGCAGTCGGGATTTTCCCTTGCGAGAGTTATAATATCGTTCTTTCTTATAAGCGGCTCGCCGCCCGTGAACATAAAGAAATGTGTGCCAAGCTCCTTGCTCTGACTTACAATCCGCCTCATCTCGTCAAGCGTAAGATTCTCTTTATATCCGTATTCGGCAGCCCAGCAGCCCTTGCATTTCATATTGCAGGCGGAGGTGGGGTCAAGGAGTATTACCCAAGGAATATTGCAATGCTCCTCCTCCCTTTTTCTGCGGAGAGTGGCAGTGCCGAGAAGTCCCAAATCAATACCGAAGGTCAGTATGGCTTTTCTTAAAAAGTCCCTGTCCACATCCTCAAGTCCGTTAAAAAGATATGTGTTCCATATATTATTTTTGTCATTAATAATCTCCATCGGCTTTGTGAAGGTGGATTCGGGGAACTGGTCGCCCGTAACCTTCTTAGCAAAGCCAATGAGCTTTGGAATATTCTTTTCGGGATTTCGGTAAATGTACTTAAAAAGAAGATTACCGACGCCGTGAAGCGCCTTGCTTTTCGCACTTGCCATATAAATACCTCTTTAACTTCTTACATTTCCTCGGGAGCTGTTATCTTGAGCATTGTCAGGATATTTTTAATTGTATCCCTCACCGCTTTACAAAGATAAAATCTCGCCATCATAAGACCCTCGTCATCAACGATAACGCGGTTTGCATTGTAAAATTTATGGAAAAGCGTCGCAAGCTCGATTACATAATGCGTAATCTTTGCAGGGTCATATGCCTTTGCGGCAGAAACGATTTCGCCCGTGAGCATTGAAAGGTGGGTTATTAAATCCCTTTCCTCCTCGCTCGAGAGAAGGGCAAGCTCCTCATCAGTCGGCTCACGCAGAGCTATTCCCTGCTCCTGCGCTTTTTTGATGATTGAACAAATACGCGCGTGAGCGTACTGCACATAGTATACGGGGTTTTCACTCGACTGCTTCGCCGCAAGCTCAAGGTCAAAATCGAAATGAGAATTCGGCTCGCGCAGATTGAAGAAAAATCTTGCAGCGTCAAGCGGTACCTCGTCAATAAGGGTGTTAAGCGTTATCGCCTTGCCCGAGCGCTTAGAAAGCTTGATTGTTTCGCCCTCGCGCACAAGCCTTACCATCTGCATAATCACGCAGTCAAGCCTTGAAGCGTCAACGCCGAGGGCGGTAAGAGCCGCCTTCATTCTCGGCACATAGCCGTGGTGGTCGGCGCCGAGAACATCAATAGCCCTGTCAAAGCCACGCGTTACAAGCTTGTTATAATGGTATGCAATATCGGGAACGATATAGGTCGGCAGTCCGTTTGCACGGATTAAAACTATATCCTTATCATTGCCGTATTCCGAAGCTTTAAACCATAAAGCGCCGTCCTGCTCATAGGTAACACCCCTATCTTTGAGAGCGGCAATAACCCTTTCAACAGAGCCGTCGTTATGGAGCGTTGACTCCTTGAACCAGTTGTCGTACTTAATTCTGTATCTGCCAAGGTCCCTTTCAAGGCCCTCGATATTTTTCGGCAGAGCGTAATCAACAAGCGCCCTGCGCCTTTCAGCGCTGTCAAGCCCGAGAAGTCTGTCGCCGTATTCGGCTATATAATTCTCCGCATGCTCGGTTATATCCGCGCCGTGATAAGCGTCCTCGGGCATTTCAACGCCCGAATCAAAATGCTGAAGATATCTTGTTTCAAGGGAAAGACCGAATTTTTCAATCTGATTACCTGCGTCGTTAATATAAAATTCCCTTTTAACCTCATATCCTGCCCAGTCAAGAACGGAGGCAAGACAGTCGCCGATTGCGCCGCCCCTCGCGTTACCGATGTGCATAGGACCCGTCGGATTTGCGGAAACAAATTCAACAAGAATTCTCTTTCCCTCGCCGTAATCCGACCTGCCGTAGCCGTCGCCGCAGGCAATTACATCCTTAAGGATTTCGCCGTAATACTTCTGCGAGAGAAACAAATTGATAAAGCCCGGGCCTGCAATTTCAGCCCTTTCAAAAAGAGTTTTGTCAAGGTCAAGGTGGGAAAGAATACTCTCCGCAATCATCCTCGGCGCCTTATGAAAAGCCCTTGCGCCTGCCATTGCAACATTTGTCGAATAATCTCCGTTTAGCTTGTTTGCAGGCTTCTCTATTATGAATTCAGGTACAGCCCCGTCGGCAAGCTCGCCGTCAGCAACAGCGGCTTCAATCGCCTTGAGGATTCTGTTTTTAAGTATTTCCTGTGTCTGTAAAACTAATTTTGACATCTTTTAACTCCCATAGTCAGTGAATTGCGTGAGGCAAGCGCGCCGTTGATATCAATATCATAGAAAAAGACGAACTCGCCCTTCTGCCCGTCGAATTCAGCAGAAATCGAATGTCCCGAAATACCCATAAGTATATCGCCGTACTCCGAGCCGTAATGACAGAGATTGCGCTTTGAGCCCTCGATAACAAGGCGTGAATCAAACGCGCCCGACCTCGTCATCGTAACAAGGGGCTTCTCCTTGCTGATAACAACGCAGACATCGACAGCAGGCGTATTGCCCTCCTGCTCCTCGGAGTATTTCACCGTGTACTCGTTCTCGCTTTCCTCGAGAAAGCCGACGGTGGTAAGCTCAATTTTATCCTTCATCTCGTCGATTCTCTGAGTACCGACAATTTCAAGCAAAACCTGCATATTAAAATCTTCCGCCTCTCTCAAGAGCGAGGTCGATAAGCCTTTCTATAAGCTCCTTATACGGTACGCCGACAGCCTCGAAAAGCTTAGGATACATACTGATATCGGTGTAACCGGGTATTGTATTAATCTCATTTAAGAGAACTCTTCCGTCGTCCTTTGTAACGAAGAAGTCAACTCTTGACATTCCCTCACAGCCGAGAGCCTTAAACGCTTTAAGCGCCTGCGCTCTGACCTCGTTTCTCTTCTCCTCGGAAAGCTGTGCGGGTATGTAAAGCTCGGACGGCGAATTGTATTTGGCGTCAAAATCGTAAAACTCGGCGCAGGCAACAATCTGTCCTACCTCGCCTGCAACGGGCTCATTATTACCAAGCACCGCACATTCAACCTCGAAGCCGTCGATAAACTCCTCAAGCACCGCCTTCTTATCCTCTTTGAAAGCCACCTCGAGAGCGTTTTTAAGCTCCTCACGGTTATGCGCCTTGGAAATACCCACTGACGAGCCTGCGTTTGCAGGCTTTACAAATATAGGATAACCGAGCTTCGCCTCTGCCGCGTCAAGCTCAGCCTCGGGCGCCTTCCTGTATGAATACTCGCTGACAGCGCACCACTTAGCCTGAGGAATATCAAAGGCATCGGCAACCGCGTTAGCAACCGCCTTATCCATACACACGCCCGACGATGTCGCGTCGCAGCCCACATAAGGAAGCTGTGCAAGCTGTAAGAGCCCCTGAAGCGTACCGTCCTCACCGTTTTTACCGTGAAGCACGGGGAAAACCGCGTCAAGCTTTATGATATCGCCCTTTGCGGTAACAAGTCCTCTCACACCCGTATCGGGCGAAATGAAAGCAGGAATAAGACTTTTCGACTTAGTCCATTCGTCGTTTGGCAGAAGCTCAATATCGTCGTTGAAAATAAACCATCTGCCCTGCTTTGTAATTCCTACAAGCACAACATTATACTTGTCATAATTGATGTTTTTTATAATACTTTTTGCTGAAATACAGCTTATATCATGCTCCGACGAAGCGCCGCCGAAAAGCACGGCAATTGTTTTTTTATCCATAAAAACACCGCCTGTTATAAATATTCACAATATTGTATCACATTAATATAAAATAATCAACAAAATAAACCAATGTTAAAATAACGAAATTAGTCCGCACGGCGACAATCCTTTTGTACAGAAAAACATATTTTAAAATAATTAAAATTAAATAATGACAAATAATATTTCTTGTGATATAATATTATGAATTTATACAAGTATAAACATAATTAATATATTCAGTGTTAAACCCCGGAGGAAAAAATATGACAGCATTTCAGAGATACCGTCGTGAAGTTGCCCAAAAGGCAATAATTATTCCAATGGTTATCGCGACTGTTATAACAATACTTTTTTCAGCCGCACTGCCTTTCATAGAGAATGCACTTCCCAATGCTCAGCGTGATGCTCAGTCGCAGGTGCAGGAGGTGGAAAATGAGCAGTAACGGCAATTCAAAAAGCTCAAGCAGTAAAAAGAAGAAAATGAGCGCAAGGCGCAGATACTATTTCATCAATAAGCTCTACAATATTTTACTGAGTACCCTGCTCATATTGAGCCTGCTTATCGCAATCGTATCGGGCGTCGTGAGCGTTACAATCGGTAATCCCGATTACAAATACACGCATTTCACAAACATAAGAACAATCTCTACGCTTGTTGACAATCTCGAAAACAACCTTACGCCGCTTTGTGAAAAGGAGGAAATACCGATTGAGGTGTTTATGAACACAACCAATTACAATTTCATTGTATCAATTCAGCGCACGGTTGTAAGCGACACCTATACGGAAATACCAAACGACTTTTCCTACACCTCAACAATCACCTACGATTACGGAAGGGCGATTGATAAATATGACAGGGAAAACGGCATAAGCCGCCGCACCGATGAAAAGAACAGAATAGTAAATGAGGCTGTTGAAATCTTTAACGAGACCTGTTCGATAAAGAATTATGACAAGCTCACCGATTACGCAAAAGTCATCAACAACAACTATATAACTCTGATAATGGTCGGCTTTATCGCAGCAAGCGTTGCCTGCTGCTTCGGTATAAGAGAAATAAACGGCAGGCGCAGACGAGCATATAACTATATGGCAATGTGCTTTAACACCGCCGGTCTGCTGCTTATCGCGATACCGTCAGTCATTTATATTTCGGGCATTATGAACAGAATTATGCTGACAAATATACCTGCTTACAACATCGCAATCACGGAAGCGGTTAACCTTATGCTAATTGTGCTTGCGGTCTTCGGACTTGTATTGCTTGCAGGCGGTACGGCGCTGTTCATCTGGACTTATAAATACTATCGCTTCAGGCTGCTTGAAAGCGATACTGAGGAACAAATCAAGAGAAATCTTGTGGATTAGGAGAAAAAATATGCAACTTAACGAAGTTTTCAACATACTTGAAAAAAATCTTTCAACGCTCAACGGCGAGCTTGAATTCAGCTCTGTAAACAGGGATGGCAACAGCATTTCCTTCGAGGGCGACAAGGGCGCATACCGCCTTACATACGACGGCGAGGCGAAGGTTTTTGCCTTTGACTGCGCTTATGAAAAGAGCGAGGACGGCTACGCCTACTCAACGGTTTCAAAGTCGCTCTTTGATTTGGAGGAATATAATGAGAGGGACGCAAAGTCGCTTGCAAACGAAACAGCGGACGAGCTCTCAAAGCTTTTCAAATCAAACAAGAAGGTTGACCTTGAGAAAGTAAAAATGCCCAAGGCTGTTTCAAGAACCAAGGCTAAAAACGGCATCATCAGCTATGATACCGACTCGCTTGCAAACCGTTTCGGTGTGCTCTTCCCCGATATGAAAAATCTCATAAAGCAGAATATTGCCGACTACGGCGAGTTTCTTCCCGAGACCTTCTTTAAGGAATACGGTACAGCAAGGGTACTCGATGTAATCGCAAACGGCAGCAAGGAGGAACAGAAAAAGCTCTTCAAAATGCTTAACGAGGTTTACGAGGACGGCACGAACGAGGTTCAGGATATCATCGGCGTAACCATCCTCGGCGAGATGAAAAACGACCCGAAGCTTATGGCTGTTGCAGACGAATATATGATTGAGTATATGGCAGGACCTGTTCACGAGATTAACAAGCTCACAAGGAAGAACAGCTCTCTTACCAAGAAGCTCAAGAATCCTCCGCCGTACAAGCCCAAGAAGGCGAAGAAGCCCCTTATGAGCGAACTTCAGCAGCAGAACAGATAATTCTGAAAAGAAGGCAGATAAATTGCAGAACAAAACAATAAAAAAGGGATATGTGATACCTGCAATAATCGCGCTGATTCTTGCGGTATGCTCGCTTATATACTTTAAATCAATATCCTTTGCAGTGCCTTACGGCGGCGAGTATGTGCGCGTTGCCTATAGCGACAGCGATACCGTTGCTCAGGCTAAGGCGATACCGTCCGAAAACGGTGAGGTAAGCAAGGGCAGTATCCCTGCGTTTTCGGAAAACACGAGTATCGGCAGCATTGAGCTCGGCGAAGCCCGACTGCCGATAGTCTATAACGCATATGACAGCGTGGCAGCCGATAGCGTAGCTATGGAAAACGGTGTGCTTATCGGTGAAACAGGCACGGCTGTCGGCTACATAACAAAGAACAATTCCTCTTTTCTTGAAAAGATTGAGGAGGGCGACATTGTAAAAGCGGAGCTTGCTTACGGAAGCTATACGCTTGTCGCAGTTAAAACGGATACATTCAAATCACGCTCTCTTGCAAAGGGTATGAACGAAGGCTTTGGCAGGACGCTTGTGCTTTGTGCCGATACCACGGGCGGCATCGGCGTAGGACTGCAGTACAGCGCCGTCTGCTTCGTCATTACCGAAGGCAACGAGATAACGGAATAGGAGGAGCTTATGTCATTAACTAAAACAAGACGGCTTCTCGCCTGTTTCCTGACTCTCTCCTTTGCTGTCGGCATAATTATCGTAGCAGCCCCGACAATCGTGCGTTTCACCTTCTGTAACGACAGATTTATGGGCCGCTTCATAAACAGCGGCGCTGTCAGAGAGGAGCTTGACGAAACCTACGCAAGACGCATTACCGCACTTTCTAAGGAAAGCGGCGTGCCGATGCAGATATTTATTACCGCAAGGGATGAATTCATTAAAACAGACAATACCGTAACAAGAATTTACAGGGGTTACGAATCCTCGCTTTACAGCACCGATAAGGTCGATACCGTGCGGAATTTCTGTACGGAGTACTGTGAGGGTACGGGTATAAGCTCCACGGAGGCGGAGCTTGACTCCATCGCTGAAAAGGCAGTAATTATCTATAACGAAACCTATGCGCTCGAAGGAACAAGAAACGCTTATGAGTTTATTCAGATGCTTATTGCGCTCTTCCCTAAGTTCACCTCAGCAGGTCTGCTTGTTACAACAATGAGCCTTATGGGGCTTATACTGCTTTATAAAAAAAGGACGGAAATTAACAAAGCGCTGATTTCAGCGCTCAACGCCACGGGGTTCTCCTTTGTACTCATCTCACTTTTCGCGCTGATATTCGGAATCGGCGCAAACGCAAAGGTTCTGCCCGAAATATACGCAGGCGCTATCGCAAGCGCCGTCAGAACGGAATTTATTATGCTTCTGGCAGTCGGGCTGTTAATAAGCGGCACCTCGGCTTATTACACACCTAAAATTTACAAGAAGAAAAAGAATTAAAAATAATCGCAAAAAAAGGCACGATTGGGGGCACCCGTCGTGCCTTTTTTATTGTTTAATATTATGGTAATAAATATAATAATTTATATATTATAATATATGCTCACTTTTTTGCATATAAATTACCGTGTGTAATTGTTAATTTTTCAAAGCAAGGAAATTTACATATAGGGGATGATTTTTGAAATACGGCGCTTTCAGTCAACATCTTGTGGGGGTGAAAATTCAAAATTCTAAAATGTTACAAAACGGAGAAAATTTTGGGTCGATTTGTTAACAAATAACCAAAATTTCACTTTTACGCGCTAAATCACTAAATTTTTAAACCACAAGATATTGTAATCAAATTGTAACTTACAACAATGAAAATGTTTTTATTTGTGCAATATACACAAAAAACAAAATTAAATTTTGTTGACACTATATGCAGTATTGACTATAATATCACGCGTTTGAGGCAATAATAACGGAAGGAGATATTTACCTCTCAGGTAATATCCCGAAAAGCAGAAGAATTTAAATCTGTTTTTGGCAGGCTTGCCTGCTGATATTAGGAAATAAATTATAAGCCAAACCTAATATTATTCCGAAAAACGAAGGAGATTAAGATGAGTAACCAATCAAACGCCAAAAGCAAGGGTGTCGCCCGTAAGCTTTTAATGGCAGTAATTAGCGTAATCGTCATTCTCAGTATGTTCACTGCAACAACCTTTGCAGGTATCCTCACACAGTATGAGGTTGAGCTTATTGTTGACGGCGAAAGCACGGTAGTTACAACAAATGAGAAGGAAGCAACCGAAATCCTGTCACAAGCTAATTTTGAAATGACAACAAATGACAAGCTCGACATCACTGGCTTCACCCCCGGTGAAGGCGGCGTTATCGTGCTTGACCGCAAATGCGACATCAATGTTGAATTTGACAAGAATATCACCACCTATTCCGTATACGGCGACACTGTTAAGCAGGCGCTTGAGGAAATAGGTCTTACCGTTACCGCGGAGGATAAGATTAATTACTCGCTTGACAGCAAGGTCAAGGACGGTATGGTAATTTCAATTGACGCTGCCAAGTCAGTCAGCCTCACAGTTGACGGACAGACAACGAAATACGCAATCTACCACGGCACAGTCGCTGACCTTATCAGCGCCGCTAAGGTTGTACTTGGCAAGGAGGACTACACCGAGCCTGAGCTTACAGCACAGCTTGAAGCAGGTATGGAGGTAACGGTTTTCCGTGTAACCTATGACGAGGTTACCGACAGCGAAAAGGTTAAGTACGGCACAACAACTCAGGAAGACGACACAATGTATAAGGGCACCACTAAGGTTTACGAAAGCGGTGTTTACGGTGAGGACGAGGTAACCTACAAGGTTAAGTATGTTAACGGCGAGGAAGCTGAGCGCACCGAGCTTTCAAGAAAGACTGTTACTAAGCCTGTAAATGAGATTGTGTATGTCGGCACAAAAGCATATGAAGGCTCTGCCGATGTTGAGGCAAACGGCGTTGAAAGCTATAACGGCTATCATCTCGGTCAGGTTATCAGCGGCAGATACACTCACTACTGCGCTTGCTCAAGCTGTTGCGGTAAGAGCGACGGTATCACAAGCAGCGGCAGAAGAGTTTACAACGGTATGCCGAATCCGTACTATGTTGCCTGCAATTGGCTTCCGCTCGGCTCTGTAATCAGTGTAGGCGGTACGCTTTACACGGTTGTTGACCACGGCGGCTCAGGACTTTCATCAGTCGGCAGAATTGATATCTATACACCCGAAGGCCACGCAGCCGCACTCAGAGGCGGTACGGGCAGCTGTACAATTGAAATTGTAAGACTCGGATGGTAAGATAACGAAGGATAGGTTTTGATTTCGTTTGACTCTGAAACAACAAAAAATAAAAGCGTTCCTTGGAATACTCTAAGGAACGCTTTTTTTATTACAATTACAGGCGGATGATATCCGTCCCTGCAAGTATTTGTGATTCATTTTCATAAGGAATTTTACTAAAAAAATATAATTTATTGACTTATAATATCAAACATAGTAAAATATATTGAATCATTTACGGAGGTATTATTATGAAGAATACTGAAAAAACGCTTGAACAGCTTGTTGCTCTTTCAAAGGGCAGGGGCTTTGTATATCCCGGCAGTGAGATTTACGGCGGCCTTGCAAACACATGGGACTACGGTCCGCTCGGTGTTGAGGTCAAGGAAAATATCAAGAGAGCCTGGAGAAAGAAGTTCATTCAGGAGAACAAATACAATGTCGGTCTTGACTCCGCTATTCTTATGAATCCGCAGACATGGATTGCCTCGGGTCATCTCGGCGGCTTCTCCGACCCGCTTATGGACTGCTGCGAGTGTAAAACAAGGCACAGAGCCGACGACCTTATCGAGAATTTCGACGGCACAAATGTTGCAGGCTGGTCAAACGAGGAGATGTCCGATTACATCAGGGAAAAGAATATTCCCTGTCCGAACTGCGGCGCGCACAACTTCACCGACATCCGCCAGTTCAATCTTATGTTCAAGACCTTCCAGGGCGTTACCGAGGACACCAAGGACGAGATTTATCTCAGACCCGAAACCGCTCAGGGTATCTTTGTTAACTTCGCAAATGTTCAGAGAACGACAAGGAAAAAGGTCCCCTTCGGAGTTGCCCAGATTGGTAAGTCCTTCAGAAACGAGATTACACCCGGTAAATTCATCTTCCGTGTAAGAGAGTTTGAGCAGATGGAGCTTGAGTTTTTCTGCAAGCCCGGCACTGACCTCGAATGGTTTGAATACTGGAGAGGCTTCTGCCGCGACTGGCTCTACTCAATCGGAATCAAGGAGGAAAACCTCCGTCTTCGCGACCACGACCCCGAGGAGCTTTCCTTCTATTCAAAGGCTACAACAGACTTTGAGTACCTCTTCCCGTTCGGCTGGGGCGAGCTTTGGGGTATCGCGGACAGAACCGACTACGACCTCACCCAGCACATCAACACAAGCGGCAAGAATATGGAATACTTCGACCAGGCAACGGGCGAAAAGTACATTCCTTATGTTATCGAGCCGTCGCTCGGTGTTGAAAGACTCTTCCTCGCACTGCTTTCGGAAGCATACGACGAGGAGGTTATCGACGCTGAGAAAAACGATACAAGAGTTGTTATGCATTTCAGCCCTGTAATCGCGCCGTTCAAGTGCGCAGTGCTTCCGCTTTCAAAGAAGCTCAACGAGCAGGCTGAGGAAGTTTACGATATGCTCACAAAGAAGTTCAGCGTTGACTACGACGACGCAGGCTCAATCGGCAAGCGCTATCGCCGTCAGGACGAAATCGGAACGCCTTACTGCATCACCTACGACTTCGATTCGGTTGAGGACGGCTGCGTAACGGTCCGCGACCGTGATACAATGGAGCAGGTAAGAATTCCGATTGCCGAGCTTACCAGATTTATTGAAGAAAAAATTGAATTCTAAAAACCAAAAGGACTATCGCAAAAGATAGTCCTTTTTTACTATGATGAATTTTTACTCAACCCAAATCGGATTGGTAAGCGCATAAATGAAGTCGGGAACTTCACCGTCGGATTTAAGAAACTTGCTTTCAACAAATTTATAAATCCTCTTGGTAAGCGGATTGAATTTATAAGTAACCTCCGCTCTCACAAAGCCCTTTTCCTCAATATCAATCGCGCACATAAATATCTTTGTGCCCTTCTTCGCGGTATAAGTATAAAGCTCCTTGTCGTTATTAAAAACTCTTACCGTGTACCCTGCTTTAAGGTCGGTAACCGTAAGCTCTAATTTCTGTGCGCTTTCAAGCGAAACAGTATCCCCGACCTGCGCATTCGCGCATTTCATATAAATCATTGTCGAGTCGGGAGAATTTGTAATCACGCTCCTGCCCTCGCGCATTGCTTTAAGGATTGCCTCCTCGCTCTTATCCTCGGCATACACCCTTGTAGTGGGCATTGCAAGTATCGGCAGGCGATAATAATTCCTGTGAAAATCAGAGCCGCCGACAGCCGCAATACGCCTGCCCTTCAGAAGCTGTGAAACCCACCAGTCGCGATTCTTGATATTGTCGCTGTGCATAACCGTGTTCCACACCTCAACGCAGTCAAAATCAAAAGCCTCGAGGTCATGCGTAAACGGACAGTTAGTGTCAAACGGATGATTTACGGAAACCGTTGCGCCCGCCTTTTTACAGGCGTCGAGAATGGCTTTGTAATCCTCCTGACTGTCAAGACTGTAAGGCATATCAAAAGGCACCCTCTTGCCCCATACATTTACATGCCCCGTTTTGCCCGTAACCTCCTGGCCCTGCATTACAAGCATATCTCCGTCAAAATAAGCCTTCTCAACGGAGTTGAAATTATGGTCCGTGATTATCATAAAATCAAGTCCCTTTTTCTTGCAGTAGTCAACAAGCTGACCCTTCGTCAGCAAGCCGTCGCTGTTAAGGGTGTGCATATGGGTATCGCCCTTATACCATTTTCTGTCAATTACCTGTTCCATATTCTACCTCAAAATAATCGTTGAAACGCTCATCGGTTCAATGCTGATTTTATCTGTTTTCTCAGTTATATATTCTTTTAGCTGGGAGTCCTGCGTGCTTGTGATAACCTGCGCCTGTGTAAATTTAATATCGGGTTCGGCGCACCTCTTGGCCCTGCTGTTATTTACGGCAATAAGCGCATATGCGCCGTCGGGTCGCTTAAAGGCAAAAAGCGAAAATCCCCTTGCACTCATATATCCGAGGTCAAGGCTAACGCTTCCTGCAGGTATGTACTTTGAATAATGCGCCATAGCGTAGTAGCGCTTTGCTATATGATATTCGCTGAAATCGTCAGTCGCGTGAAGAAGTCCGTCGCTGTAAATTCCGCCGTCCCTGTAAGTTCCCGTCTGATTAATGCAGACCCACGCCGTCCAGCTCTCAGCGCCCGAATAAATCAAATCCTCGCCGATAATTCTCGCCATAATAAGCGTGCCGACAATATCCTCCGTATCGTGCTTACAGGGAAGCTCGCACCATTCGCTCATATCAAGGTGGGGCGTTTTTATGTTTCTCTTAGCCCATTTTCCGAACTCCACCTTGTCGCTTACTCTGTTGTCGCTGTGGTATGAATGATAAGCAAAGGTGTCAAGATATTTCATAATTAACGGCTCGCTTTCAAGAAGCTTATAGTACTCCTTTGTGCGATTATCGTCAATCGAGCCGCTCTCGGGACCGTAAAGGAGAAGCGGTGATTTCCTTTTCTCAAGCTCCTTTGCAAACGCCTTAAAGCAGTCCCTGACCTCCTCGGGCTCGTAATGACAGCCCTCCTGCCACACATAGTCGCCGCCCCATTTCCACTGAGGCTCGTTAATCGGGCTGATATATTTTACGGGATAACCCTCGCTTATAAAATGCTCAGCAATATCAATAAGATAGCTTGCAAATTTTCCGTAGCAGTCCTTACGGAGATTTGAGAAATGCTCCTCAAAGCCTCCGCTTGTCTGCCTTGTTACAAGGTGGGAAAAATGCGGCGAGTTAACAAAGAAAATCAGCGTGTCGACATTTCCTTTTTCAAGGCAGGCGTCCATCGTCTTAACGGCGTTTTCATCCCTGCTGTAATCAAAGCTGCCGTCCTCATTCATAAAGCTTTCAATCACGCGCCACGGATTGTCAACTCTTACATTCCCTTCCTCAAAGCCTCCGCCCACATTGTAGCGGTAGATGTTGAGCCCAAGTCCGCTGTCGCCGTAAAGAAGCTCGGCAATATCCTCCCTCTTTTTTTCATCGGCAAGCGCGGTACTCCACCAGCAAGCCGAACCGCCGAAGCCCGTAAGCGTTTTGATTTTCTTTGCGCCTTTAAGTTTAATCTTCACAATTATCCCCCGTTAATTATGTGTTCAAGCTTTGCGTTGTCGCTTGCAAAGCGCCTCTGGCTTACAAGAATTACAAGCTCGTCGCCCTCCTTGATAAGCGTATCACCCTTGGGTGTGATTGACACGCCGTCGCGCTCAATGCTAACAACAATACAGTGCTTGCCCCAGTCTATATCCATTATCCTTTTGCGCCCTATCGGACTTCCGAAAGGCACAACAAAGGTTTTTATTATTTTCTCATCCTCTTTTGTAAAGGCAGGCGTTGAATCACCTCTCATCTGCTTTTCAAGCATAGCCTCATAAAACGGCGTAATTCCGATGAGATTTGAAACCGCATAGCTCACCATTGAAGCCGCCGCAACAGGCAGAAGGTTTTTCATATCCCCCGTAAGCTCAAACGCAAGCACTATTCCCGTTATGGGCGCGCGTACGATTGAGGCAAAAAAGCCTGCCATACCGATTATTACAAATTCCTCGCGAAGAGCGGGCGATAAGCCTAAGAGGTCAACCGCACCCGTGCCGAATATCGCTCCGATATAAGAGCCTAAAATACAGAGCGGATACAGCGTGCCGCCGGGCGCACCCGAAGCAAAGCAGAGCGCTCCGAACAAAAACTTTGCTATTAAAAGCCAGAGCATTACGCTCACCGTCGGATGCTCGTGCATAAGGAATTCTACCATACTGTGCCCTCCGCAGAGTATCTGCGGCATCACAAGTCCGACGCAGCCGCTTATAACGAAAACTGCAGGGAACTTTATATAATCAGGTATCTTCCTTATCGCCTTAAACAAGTCCTGCGCCCTCAGCATAATGACATTGTACGCGCAGCCGAGAACGCCTAAAAGCGCGCCGAAAAGAATTAAAAGCCAGTAGTAGCGAAGCGGTACAAGCTCCGACTCAAAGCTGAAAACGCTGTCCTGACTGAAAAAGAGCTTAGAGGTATAATCGGCTGTAAGACAGGCGACGGCGCCCATACAGAGAAGGCTTTTGTCAAAGGTGTGGTTAAGCTCCTCAAGAATAAACATTGTGCCTGCGATAGGAGCGTTAAACGCCGCTGCCATACCTGCGCCGGCACCGCTTGAAATCATCCTGCGCTGAGTTGTTTTATCCGCCTTTGTAATTTCGGCAACGCCCTTTGCCGCCATACCGCCGAGCTGCACGCTCGGACCCTCCCTGCCAAGCGAGAGTCCGCTGAAAACGGACAGCGTACCGCCGATGAGCTTTCCTGCGATTATCCTCCACCACACAGGCGAGGAATATCCTTTAAGCTCGCCTGCCACCTGCGGAATGCCCGAGCCCATTGCCTTGGGCTCCCACTTTCCCGTAGCAAGAACAAGAAGCCCGAGAACAGCGAGAAGTATAAGCCATAAAACGGTGTAAAGCAAATTGCCCTTTACAATTTCAAGGATTGTCATAATTCCCGTTTCCGCGCACTGCAAAAGGAAGCGGTAAAGCACAGCTACAAGCCCTGCAAACACGCCGACCTCAACGCCGCGGATAATCAGGAACATACTTTCCTTGCGGTGGTATTCAATTTTCCTGTAAGTTGATTTTTTTTCGTTTTTCATAATGCGCCTTAATACGATTTATTCCCCTTCATTATAACACATAATTCATTTATTTGAATATACATTTTAAAGTTTTTATTCCCTGCTTTAAATTGATGAATTCAGGGATAAAAACGAATGATAAAATATTAACAAAATCAGCGCTGATATGCGCTGTGTATTGTTACAATTTAATGAATTTTACATTATAATATTGAAATTTAAATATAATTAAACTATAATTACACCATATAGATATTTCTATAAATTGAATATTCATAGGAGGATATTATTATGGATACAAAGCATACATCAAATCCGTCCCTCCTTGCATGGCTCGATGAGAAAATCGCTTTCTTAAAGCCTGCTGAGGTTGTATGGATTGACGGTTCTAAGGAGCAGATTGACGCTCTCAAGGCTGAGGCTGTCAAGACAGGCGAGATGGTAAAGCTTAACGAAGAGCTTCTCCCCGACTGCTACCTTCACAGAACAGCAGAGAACGATGTTGCCCGTGTTGAGGCGCGCACACTTATCTGCACAAGCAAGGAAGAGGACGCAGGTCCTACAAATCACTGGATGGACCCTGCTGAGTGTCATAAGATGCTTGACGAAATCGCAGCAGGCTCATATGCAGGCAGAACAATGTACATCATCCCTTATTCAATGGGTCCTGTAGGTTCTAAGTTTTCAAAAATCGGTATTGAGATTACAGACTCAATCTATGTTGTTCTCAATATGAACATTATGACAAGAGTCGGTCAGGCAGTACTTGACTGTCTCGGCGATTCTGACGACTGGGTACGCGGTATGCACTGCAAGTGCAATGTTGACCCCGAGAAGAGATGGATTGTTCAGTTCCCTGAGGAGAACTCAATCGTATCGGTTAACTCTGCTTACGGCGGTAATGTACTTCTCGGTAAGAAGTGCTTTGCTCTTCGTATAGCTTCCTACCTCGGTAAGAATGAGGGCTGGCAGGCAGAGCATATGCTCATCCTCGGCTTAACAAAGCCCGGCGAGGAAACAAAGTACATCTGTGCCGCTTTCCCGTCTGCCTGCGGTAAGACAAACCTTGCAATGCTCATTCCGCCCGAGGGATATCTCCGCAAGGGCTATAAGGTTGAGTGCGTAGGCGACGATATCTCATGGATCAGAAAAGGTCCTGACGGAAGGCTCTATGCAATCAATCCCGAAAACGGTTTCTTCGGCGTAGCACCGGGTACAAACGAAAAGTCAAACCCGAACGCACTTGCTGCTACAAAGAAGGGCACAATCTTCACAAATGTATGTCATAATCTTGACAACAATACAGTTTGGTGGGAAGGTCTTGACAAGAATCCTCCGACCAACGCAATCGACTGGAAGGGCAATCCGTGGAACGGTCAGGAATCAGAGGAGAAGGGCGCTCACCCGAACTCAAGATTCACAGCTCCCGCTGTTAACTGCCCCTGTCTTTCACCCGAATTTGAAAATCCCGACGGCGTTCCGATTTCTGCAATCGTATTCGGCGGCAGAAGAGCTAAGCTCACTCCGCTTGTATATCAGTCAAAGGACTGGAATCACGGCGTATTCGTAGGCTCAATTATGGGCTCTGAGACAACTGCTGCCGCAACAGGCGCAGTAGGCGTTGTTCGTCGCGACCCGATGGCTATGCTTCCTTTCTGCGGTTACAATATGGGCGACTACTGGAAGCACTGGATTGAAATCGGCGAAACTCTCGACCCCGAGAAGGCTCCTAAGATTTTCAATGTTAACTGGTTCCGTAAGGACGAGAACGACAACTTTATGTGGCCGGGCTTCGGCGATAACCTCCGTGTACTTGACTGGATTATCGACCGTTGCGAGGGCAAGGTTGACGCTCAGGAAACTGCAATCGGTTACCTTCCTTATGCTAAGGACATCAACCTCGAGGGCCTTGATATGACTGAGGCTCAGCTCGACTCAATCCTTGATGTTGATAAGGACGCATGGGAAGAGGAGCTCAAGGGCGTTGACGAGCTTTACGCTAAGTTCGGCAACAAGCTTCCCAAGGAGCTTGCAGATATTCTCGCAGAGGTTAAGGGAAACCTTAAATAAGCCGTAAACTGCAATACTTTAAATGTCGGGTGCGCTCGGGAGTTTTCCCGGGCGCGCCTTTTTATGAGGA
The DNA here is from genome assembly GCA_902791235.1 of Oscillospiraceae bacterium. Taxonomy (GTDB): domain Bacteria; phylum Bacillota; class Clostridia; order Oscillospirales; family Acutalibacteraceae; genus Eubacterium_R. The sequence goes on along the minus strand of CADAUV010000001.1, from coordinate 89,948 downwards.
TTAAAGGATTTATGAAGGTTACAATATCCGACCATTTCACCGTGAAAAAGTTAATACGCTTCGTTTTCCCGTCCGTAGTGATGATGCTTTTCACATCCGTATACGGCGTTGTCGACGGACTGTTCGTTTCAAATTTCGCGGGAAAAACAGCATTTGCCGGAGTAAACCTCATACTGCCCTTTATTATGCTTGTCGGCACATTCGGCTTTATGGTCGGTCAGGGCGGCACCGCAATTGTTTCAAAAACTCTCGGACAGGGCAATGCGAAAAAGGCAAACAGGATTTTTTCAATGCTTGTCCTTGTCGTAATCATTTCGGGTGCTTTGCTGTCTTTAGCCGCAAGCTTTTTTATAGAGAAAATAGCAATCTTTCTCGGCGCAGACGAGGCGCTCCTGCCCTACTGCGTAACATATGCGAGAATTTCATTTATCTCGATGCCTGCATTTATGCTTCAAAATGTTTTTCAGAGCTTTTTTATAACCGCAGGCAAGCCTAATCTTGGACTCGGAATAACAGTGGGCGCAGGCGTAACTAATATGCTTCTCGATTTTATCCTCGTCGGAGTTTTAAAAACGGGCGTGCGCGGCGCGGCATATGCAACAGTGGTTTCCGAGCTTATAGGCGGTCTGCTTCCTCTTATTTATTTTTCTGTTAAAAACAGCAGTCTGCTTCATTTTGACAAGCCGCTGTGGGATTTTCGCGCACTTCTTAAAACCTGTACGAACGGCTCGTCGGAGCTTATGACCAATGTTTCGCTCTCGGTTGTAAATATGCTTTATAACTACCGTCTTATGCGCCTTGCAGGTGCTGACGGTGTTTCAGCCTACGGCGTCATTATGTATGTCGGCTTCGTCTTTGTTGCCGTGTTCATCGGATATTCAATAGGAGTCGCGCCGATTATCGGCTTTAACTACGGCGCAAAGAATAACGCAGAGCTGAAAAATATGTTCAAAAAAAGCTTGTGGGTTATCAGCACAATGGCGGTAACTATGTGCGCGCTTGCGTTTCTTCTTTCAATACCGCTTTCAAACGCCTTTGCAGGATATGACGAGGCGCTTTACAGCCTGACCCTGAGGGGCTTTCGCATATTCTCACTGTCATTTTTACTGAGCGGCTTCAACATTTTCGGCTCGTCGTTTTTCACCGCGCTGAGCAACGGCGCAGTTTCAGCCGCCATATCGTTTATGCGCACGCTTTTCTTTCAGGTGGTATGCGTACTTCTGCTCCCCATATGGTTTGGCGTTGACGGAATTTTCGCTTCGTCCGCCGCAGCGGAGCTCCTTGCTCTTTGCGTAACTTCGTTTTTTGTTTTAAAAATGAACAGACGCTATAACTATATTCCATAAATTATATTTGACTTTATATAATTATAATGCTATTATTTAGTTACATTAAAGGAAAGGAAAAGGGAAATGAAAAAATCACGCAGATTACTGATTGCAGCTATCATACTTTTAATATCATTACCCTTAACTATATTCGCAGGCGACTGGGATACTCCGATTATTCCGCTTGACCCGCACACCCACAAGGGCGGCGCTGCGGTTATGGAAAATGTCGTTAATGCGACCTGTACCGAGGACGGCTCCTATGACTCGGTTATTTACTGCCGTACCTGCGGCGCAGAGATGAAGAGGACTCATAAGACCGTTGCCAAACTCGGCCACAGCATAGTTGCTCGGGAAACTGTCGAGCCCACCTGTGAAACCGCAGGCTATCAGACAGGCGAATGTTCAAGGTGCGGTATCACTGAAACTGTTGAAATCCCTGCAACGGGTCATACATATGAATGTGCAGGGCTGAACAACGAGGGCAATTTTGACTTTACCTGCTCCGTATGCGGCGAAGGCACGGTGAGCTATTCTCCCGAATACATCTATGCGAAGTGGGATGTGAAATATGTAAACCACCACCCGTCAGACTTTGCAACAGGATATTTCCTTGATGTATGTAATGATAAAATAATAAACGCAAAGGATTACGCAATAATCAGAAACGCGTATAATCAGGCGCAGTAAAAAAATAAAGGCGAGGTGCGGTAACAAAAGTTACCGCACCTCGCTTATTCATACCTTTTTATATCAGTTTATCAATCGGCATTGTCGCATAGGCGTTTAAAGAGGAGTCAGCTCTCCTGCCTGCCAGATACTCATAATAGCCCTGCGAGGCAATCATAGCGCCGTTGTCGCCGCAGTATTTAAGCTCGGGAAGATAAAGTTCAAAACCATGCTTTTTACACATCTCAAGAGCCTCCGCTCTCAGCTTTGAATTAGCGGAAACACCGCCTGCAAGAACAATTTTCCGATATCCCCTTTCAAGCGCAACTGCCTCAAGCTTTTCAATCAGGCAGTCAACAACGCTTTTCTGAAAGGACGCCGCAAGGTCGGGGATACATATATCCTCGCCCTTCTGCTGCGCATTATGCAAAATATTTATAACACTTGTCTTGAGTCCGCTGAAGGAGAAATCATACGGTGCGCCTGCCACCTTAGGCTTAGGGAAGGTAAACGCCGCGTCATCACCCTGCGGACTAATCCTATCTATACTCACGCCGCCCGGATATTCAAGCCCCATCGACCTGCCTGCCTTGTCAAGCGCTTCGCCTGCTGCGTCATCGCGCGTCCTGCCGATAATCTCAAAATCCGTATAGGAATTAACAGCAACGATATGGGAATGACCTCCGCTGACAACCAGGCAGAGAAACGGCGGCTTTGCATCGCCTGTGATGTAATTCGAGGCTATATGACCCCTGATGTGATGCACGGGCACAAGCGGCTTTCCCGACGCAAGAGCAAGTCCCTTTGCAAAATTCACGCCCACAAGAAGCGCACCGATAAGCCCAGGCGCATATGTTACCGCAACCGCCTCAATATCATCAAGAGTGCAGTGCGCGTCCTCAAGCGCTTTTTTTACAACAAAGCTTATTGCTTCCGCATGCCTGCGCGAAGCGATTTCAGGCACAACTCCGCCGTAAAGCTTATGCTCCTCAAGCGAGCTTGCAATCACATTTGATAAAACCGTCCTGCCGTCCTCGACAACCGCAGCCGCGGTTTCGTCGCAGGAGGACTCGATACCTAAAATTTTCATACTAAAAATACCTTGTCATTATAACGGCGTCCTCCTCGGGCTCGGTGTAAAAGCGAGGGCGGATACCCATATTCTCAAAGCCTGCCTTTTCGTAAAGCTTAATCGCAGGCAGATTGCTCTTTCTCACCTCTAAGGTGATAAAATCCATTTTATTCTGCGCACAGCTTTCAATAAGGCTTTGCGCGATTCCCTGCCGTCTGTATTCGGGCAGAACTGCTATATTCGTTACATATCCTTCGCCTGACAGAATCTGCAGGCCCATATATCCGACCACCCTGCCGCTATCAAGAGCGACTGCGAAATGCGAGGTCGGAATGCTGAGCTGTGCCTCAAGGTCCTCTCTTGACCAAGGATGCGAAAAGCATATTTTTTCAAGCTCATAAACGCCGTCGATATGCTCGGCTTTAAACTCTTTAATCTCAGGCATATCAGTGAGCCTCATACCAGCTATTGCCGATTTTACCGTCAGCACGCAAAAGCACCTTCATTTTGCAGGCGTTTTCCATCTCCTGCGTTACAATTTCAAGCGCTTTTTCAGCCTCCTCCTCGGGCGACTCGACAATCAGCTCGTCGTGCACCTGTAAAATCAGGCGTGAGCGCATATTCTCGGCTTTCAGTCTGTCATCAACCCTGACCATCGCAATCTTGATAATATCAGCCGCTGTTCCCTGAATGGGCATATTCCTCGCAACACGCTCGCCAAAAGCGCGAAGCATATGGTTTTTGGACGAAAGCTCGGGCAGATATCTCTTCCTCTTAAACAGAGTTTCGCTGTAACCCTTTTCCCTGGCAAGCTCAATCATACGCTTCATATATGCGTCAACGCCGCTGTAATGGGCAAGATAGTTTTCAATATACTGCTTTGCCTCGCCGTTTGAAACGCCGATATCCTTAGCAAGCGAAAATGCGCCGATACCGTAAACTATGCCGAAGTTAACCGCCTTTGCCCTGCTTCTGAACTGCGGCGTTACAAGCTCGAGCGGAATGTCAAACACCTGCGAAGCCGTAATGGCGTGAATATCGTCGCCGCTGTTAAATGCATCAATCATATTTTTATCGTCCGACAAATCGGCAAGAACGCGAAGCTCAATCTGGCTGTAATCGGCGTCAACGAATTTCTTTCCCTCGCCTGCTATGAAAAACTTACGCATTTCCCTGCCGAGCTCTGTTCTTATAGGGATATTCTGCAGATTAGGCTCGAGCGAAGAAATCCTGCCCGTTCTTGTTTCAACCTGATTAAACCTTGTGTGAATTCTTCCGTCGGGCTCAATCACCTTTAAAAGTCCGTCGCAGTAGGTGGACTTTAGCTTTGTAAGGCTCCTGTACTCAAGTATCTGTGAAATCACGGGATGCTCGTTTATAAGCCCTTCAAGCACCTCGGCATTCGTCGAATAGCCCGTCTTTGTCTTTTTCTTACAGGGCAGATGTAAATCCTCAAAAAGCGCGACGCCAAGCTGTTTCGGTGAATTTATGTTAAATTCATAGCCCACGCTCTCGTAAATCTCGGCAGTGAGGCTGTTAATTCTCTGTCCGAGGGCTTTGCCGAATTCCTCAATTCCCTTTTTGTCAACCTCAACGCCTGCATATTCCATCTTCGCAAGCACTCTTGAAAGGGGAAGCTCTATCTCATTTAAAAGCTCAGTTTCCTCAGCCTCGTCAATAAGCTTTGAAAGCTTGTCGCTGAGCGGCTTAATTACGCCTGCAAGGGATACGCTTTCCTCCTTTTCGCCGAGAGTGTTTAAAAATTCAGGCACTCTCACGCCGTATTCAAGGCAGAGGTGAGCAAGGCTGTAATCACTGTCGCCCGGTCTTAAAAGATACGCCGAAAGCATAATATCCCCACGGACATTTTTAAGCTCCACGCCGTATTTACACGCAAGACGGTGAAGCTCCTTTGTGTTATAGGAATACTTCCTGACGCTCTCATCCTCAAAGAAATTCCTTACAAAATAGGAGTACTCGGGCGTTTCCGACGGCATAACAACAATCTCGTCATCAAAGGCAAAAAGCAAATCGGTAACCGTCCCGTCAACAATATTCGGATAAAAGTAAACCTCGCTGTCCCTGACCCTTTTAAGAAGATAATCGGCGTCAACACAGGTAAGACGGGTAAGCGTCCTCTCCGCCTCAGGCTCGGAAGCACCACCGTCATCAGTGAGCGTTACGGCGTTCGGGTCAAGTTCAAACCTCGGTATAAGCGAGAAAAGCTCATACCTTGTGAAAAGAGAAACCGCCTTTTGCATATCCGTATTACCAAGCCTGTAAAGCTCCAGCCTTGTGTCAACGGGCGCATCTGTGCTTATCTCGCCAAGCCTGAGCGAAAGCTCAGCATTATCCCTGTCCTTTTCAAGCTTCGCTTTAGTGCCTGCCTTGATGTCAAGCTCGTCAAGGTGGTCGTAGATATATTCAACACTGTGGTACTTTGCAATAAGCTCGAGCGCCGTCTTGGGTCCCACTCCCTGCACACCCGGTATATTATCGCTTGAATCACCCTGAAGCGCCTTTACCTGAATAAGCTCGTGCGGAGTAACTCCGTACTCGTCCATTATTGCTTTTTCATCATAAATATCCGTCTGCGCCTGACCCATTTTCGTCCTTGCGAGCATTACCCTTACGCCTCCGTGCGCAAGCTGTAAGGAATCACGGTCCCCCGTTGCGATATAGCACTCGTCGCCGTTTTCCCTGCAGGCGCGCGCAAAGGTGCCCAAGATGTCATCAGCCTCCCAGCCCTCAGCCTCAAGCGTTTTTATTCCGAGGCTCTGCAGTATCTCTTTAAGCGCAGGCATCTGCTCCCTGAGCTCCTCGGGCATCGGCTTTCTTCCTGCCTTATACTCATCGTACATCTTATGTCTGAAGGTGGGCGCATGGACATCAAAAGCCGTTGCAACGCAGTCGGGCTTGCATGCCTCCTCGAGCTTCAGTAAAATATTTAAAAAGCCGTATATGGCGTTTGTGTACTCGCCTTTTTTATTTGTAAGCAGTCTTATTCCGTAAAACGCACGGTTTATAATACTGTTGCCGTCAAGAATCAGAAGCCGCATAGACCCACCTCTTAAAGTAATTTTTATTATTATACCATAAATAAGCTTATTATAAAAGAATATATTTGATAAAAGACCTTTAATATGTTATATTATTTACATTATGAAAATTAAGAATTTAGAATTTCAAAACGGAATATTTTTAGCGCCGATGGCAGGCATTGCCGACAAGGCGTTTCGTGAGCTTTGCACCGATTTCGGCGCAGAGTACACCGTAACGGAAATGGTGTCGGCAAAGGGCTTTACAATGGGCGATAAAAAGAGCGCGGAGCTTCTCACTCCCGGCGAGAGAGAAAAATGCACAGGCGCTCAGCTTTTCGGCACCGAGCCCGAAGTTATGGCGCAGGCGGCTGTAAAATGCCTTGAATACAAGCCGTGCATTATCGACATAAATATGGGCTGTCCTGCCCCTAAGGTTGCAGGCAACGGCGCTGGCGCAAGTCTTATGAAGGAGCCTGAGCTTGCAGGTGAAATTATAAAGGCGGTAAGCTCCGCCGTCGAAATTCCCGTTACGGTAAAAATCCGAAAGGGCTGGGACGAGGAGAGCGTCAACGCAGTAGAGCTTGCCGAAATCGCCGAGAAAAACGGCGCGGCGGCAATCACTGTCCACGGCAGAACAAGGGCGCAGATGTATTCGGGTAAGGTTGACTACGATATTATCCGTCAGGTAAAATCCGCAGTAGGCATACCCATTATAGGTAACGGGGATATTACCGACGAGCAGTCGGCGGCGCTTATGTTTGAAAAAACGGGCTGCGACGCAATTATGATTGCGAGGGGCGCTCTCGGGAACCCGTGGCTTTTCAGGCGGCTCAAAGCGTACCTTGAGGAATGCAGGGTGCTTCCCGATGTGAGCGCCGCTGAAAAAATGGTCGTTATGCTCAGGCATATTCAAAAGATTATCGAATACAAAGGCGAATACACGGGTATGCGCGAGGCAAGGCACCATGCCGCATATTACACAAAGGGTATGCGCGGCGGCGCCGCCTTTCGCCGTGAGATAAGCACCTTTGAGCATTTTTCACAGCTCGAGGAGCTTGCCTTTAAAATTGCAAAAGAGAATGAGTTATGATACTTAAAAACTGTACCTTCTTCGGCGAATTCTTTGAAAAGGAATTCGGCGATATAGAAATCCAAAACGGAATAATAAGCAGGCTCGGTATTCTGCCCGAGGGCAGGGATATGAGCGGCTGTATAATCGTACCCGGTTTCATCGACATACATATCCACGGCGCAAACGGCGGCGATACCTGCGACGCAAGAACCGACTCACTTGACAGGATGTCTTCATACCTTGCAAAAAACGGAGTAACCTCCTTCTGCCCCACGGCGATGACCATGCCCCGTGAAAGACTTAAAGAAATTGTAAAAACGATTAAAGAATATAACGCAGGCAAAGCAAAAGTTGTCGGCATTAACCTTGAGGGTCCTTACATCTCGGAAAAGAAAAAGGGCTCGCAAAACCCCGAATATATCAGAGGCGCAAGCACCGAGGAATTCAGCGAGCTTTACGGTCTTTCAGACGGTCTTATAAAGCTTATAACCGTTGCGCCCGAAATAGAGGGTAATGCAAAATTCATAAAAAGCGTAAGTGATAAATGCACTGTTTCACTCGGACATTCAGACGCAAACGAAGCGCAGACGAGGGAAGCTTTAAACCTCGGCGCAAGGCATATAACCCACCTTTTCAACGCTATGAGCCCGATGACGCACAGAAGCGCAGGGCTTGCAGGCACGGCGCTTGACGATGAAAGAGTTATGTGCGAGCTGATATGCGACCTCAGCCACATCTGCCCGACGGTGCTGAGAAATGCTTTTGATATTCTCGGCGATAACAGAGCTGTTGTCGTCAGCGACTCGATGAGAGCGGCGGGACTCGGCGCAGGCGAATTTGACCTCGGAGGTCAGAGCGTCTTTGTAAGAGAGGGCGGAAAATACGCCGAGCTTCAGGACGGCACAATAGGCGCTTCAATCACAAATATCCACGAGGAATTCAAAAATCTTGTGAATATCGGCATTGATTTTAAAACTGCGCTCAGGGCATGCACAATTAACCCTGCAAGAGCAATCGGTATGGAAAACGAAATCGGCTCAATTGCCGTCGGCAAGCGCGCAGACCTTCTTGTGCTTGACGAAAACTTAGAGATAAAAGAGGTTTATATAGATGGAATACTCGCTTAACATCGCACTTATAGAGCCCGAAATACCGCAGAACACGGGCAACATCGCGCGCACCTGCGCCGCAACGGGCGCAAGGCTCCACCTCGTGGGACCCATGGGCTTTCACATCACCGATAAGCAGGTGAAGCGCGCAGGGCTTGACTACTGGGATAAGCTTGACATAACCTACTACGAAAGCTCCGAGGAGTTCTTTGAGAAAAACAGGGGCGCAAGCTTCTACTATTTTACTACAAAGGGCGGTAAAGCCCATTCGGATATGAGCTATGACAACGGCGCCTTCCTCGTTTTCGGCAAGGAAACAAAGGGGCTTCCCGAGGACCTTCTGAGAGAGAATTACGACAGGTGCGTGCGCCTGCCGATGCGTGGGATTATAAGAAGCCTCAATCTCTCAAACGCCGTGTGCGCAGGTGCATACGAGGTGCTGAGGCAATGGGGGTATCCCGCGCTTTCACAGAAGGGTAAGCTCAGCACAATCAAGTAAAACAGGAAAACCAAAAGCCTTGTGAACATAAAGTTCACAAGGCTTTTATTCGTTTCAGTTATAATGGTTAACCGGTAATAAGTCTGCCTGCTGAGGTGAATTCATAATTTACACCGTCAATAGTCTGCTTGCCTGTTACCATTGCGCCGCTTGATTTAAGATAATAAACTCCGTCCTCAAGCTCAAGCCAGCCCGTCGCCATAGTACCCATACCGATAAAATCCTCATCGCCATAATCGCCGATATTTTTGGGATAGAGATAATACCATACATTATTTACCTTCTGCCAGCCGTAGCGCTCAGCGCCGTCAGCGCCGAAATAATGCCACGCATTTTCGTCCGAAAACTTATACCAGCCTGTTACCATTGCGCCGTCGGGCTTAACATAATACCATACGGGATTATCCTCGGTTGACTTTGCACCCTCAATCCAGTCATCGCTGAACATAGCGCAGTTCTTGTCGAAATAATACCACTTGCCCTTAACCTGCTTCCAGCCCTTTGCAAGCTTGCCGTTATCGTTAGCGTAATACCAATTCACGCTATTGCCGCCAACGACTATATCATCAGAATAATTGCCCGAATCAAACCTGAACCATGCGCCCGTTACCATTGCGCCGTTCTTATCAAAAGCGTACCAGTCGGTGTTATCGTTAATGCCGCCTGTTTTATCCGCCATGGGATATACAATATTACTAAGCATAAAGCCGTATTCTTTATCGAGATAATACCATTTACCCTTTGAAAGAAGCCAGCCCGTCCTTGCAGCGCCGCCGGACTGGATATACCACCATATCTTTTCGGTTGTATTATCGTCATTCTTGAATTCAAGACTTTTCCAGCCGTTTTCGAGCATTGCGCCGTATTTATTGAAAACATAAATCTTGCCGTTAATTTTACGCACATCATTTTCAACCATTGCGCCGCCCTCGCTCGGTGAAAGGTAATACCACTTGCCCTTGTCCTTGAGCCAGCCCGTCTTTGCCGTGCCCTCTTCGCCGTAGTACCATACTCCGTCCTTCTTTACCCAGCCGTCCTGCAAAATAGCAATCGGGTCGGTTTCCCAGTCGTCGCCTGCGAAAGCGGTAAGGTTAATGCCTGACACAACCGAGAAAAGCATAAGAACAGCGAGTGCTAAACTTAATATCTTTTTCATTATATCGTCTCCTTTAAAAAATAGATAAAAACAGAACCGATGTTTATTATCTCTTTCTATATTAACATATTTGATAAACTATGTAAAGCGGTTTACGGATTTGTGCATACTCCCGAATTATTGAAATAATACATTTTTCCCTTAATGCGCCACGGACCCGTTATCATTCTTCCGTTGCTTTCAAGATAATACCACTTACCCGAAAGTTTAAGCCAGCCAGTCTGCATAACGCCCGAGGAGTTGAAGTAATACCACTGTCCGCCTGCCTTGCCCCAGCCGACGCGCATTCCGCCGTCCGTGCCGAGATAATACCATTTTCCGTTTTGCTTGAGCCAACCCGTCTGCATTGCGCCCGACGGTTTAAGGTAATACCACTTGCCCGAAATCCTTTTCCAGCCTGTCTGCATTGCGCCCGAGGCGTTCATATAATACCATACATTCTTTACCTTCGCCCAGCCTGTTTTCATCTGGCCGAGCTCGTCAAAATAGTACCATACATTCTTAATCTGACGCCAGCCCGTTACACCTCTGCCGTTTTCAAAATAATACCAGATATCGCCGTCCTTATACCACCTTGACTGCATGGGCTCCACGCTCACAGGCACGCTTAGCTGTGCGCCGTAATAAATCAGAACAACATAATTTTCGCCCCCGGGATACCACGGGCTACTCTGCTGGTCCGACTGAATAAGGACATTCTGCTCCTCGCCGTTACCGTTTACAAAGTTATACCAGCCGTAACCGCCGATATCCTTTACGGTAAACACCTCCGAGGTATTGTCCTTGTAACTGACCCTGAGAGAGTTGCCCTCTTTTAAAACTATATCGTTAACCGAGTAATTATAAAAAGGCCTTGCGTAAGTATCGCCCTTAACATAATCCCAGAGTATATAACCGCCCTCGTTTTCCTTAACGCTCAGTCCGTCGGAAATTAACTCAAGCGAAGCCACGGGGCTTTCAACAATTTTCGACTTGACCGATACGGTCTTTGTGCCGACAGCTATCCTGAAGGTATAGCCGCCGTTCCTGTTAACGGCGCTGTCAATATACCAGTGAGAATAACTCTGCTCGGCGTCATAGCTGACATCAAGCCTGTTTCCGTCCCCGTCAAAATAACCGATTTCGGTATAGGTTTCATCCCACTCCTCGTCGTACACCTCACATTCGCCGTAGGTGTAATCAACGCTTCTGCCGTTTATATACTCAACTCTTATAACATTGCCTGTTTTATAAATAACCTTTGATACATCGTAACAGAAATACCTGCCCTCCTGTTTGAGATTATCCTCATAGGTCCAGTAACCGTCCCAGTTTTCAACAAGAGTGGTATCCCCGTCAACAGGTATAAAGGTAATGCTTTTAACAGGCGTTTCCGCAGCGAAGGCGGTAATATTTATACCCGCAAAAACTGCTAATACAAGAAATATACTTATAATCCTTTTCATAATTCTCTCCTGTCCGTTTTTTTAATTCTCTCACATACCGACTTTGATAAAACACCTGTAAGAAAGCCCGTAACAAGCCCCGAAACAAGAAGTATCGGTAGATAGTAGACAATTCTCACCGTGCTCATAACAACCGCGGCAACCGCAATCTGAGCAATATTGTGGCACACTCCGCCGAGCATACTTACGCCGACAATGCTGAGCTTGCTCTTCTTCACAGCCCACATCACCAAAAAGCTCAGAAGCGAGCCTGCAAGGCTGTAAAGCACGGAATAAGCATTACCGAAGGTCAGCGCCGCAAGAAGCACCCTTACAAACGAAAGCGCAAACGCCTCAAACGGCGACAGCGTATAAAGCGCCATAACCACCACGAGATTCGCAAGGCCGAGCTTAACGCCGGGAACGCCCACGCTTACGGGGATGAGCGTTTCAAGATAGCTCAGAGTAAAGGCAAGCGCCGTGAGCATACCGAAAAGCGCAATTCTTTTAACCTTGCTCATAAATCCACCTCCGAATTCTCAGCGCTCACAACGCTTACAACAACCTTGTGAGGCAGGCAGATTATGCTTTCCCCGTTCTTATTTATTTTTCTGTGCTTAACACAAATCCCGTCAGGGCAGTCAGCCTCGCTCATAAATGCGTAACCGTCCTCAATGACAAGCGTGTTTTTACCAAGCGCCGTGCTTATATCATAGCTTGTGTTCTCATCAAGCGGAAGAGTCTGCACCTGCCTGCCGTCAATCTCGATTTTAACATATGCGCCGACATTGTTTTTCGGCAGATACAGGATTAACAGCAGCGCGCATACAACAGCAAGCACTGCGCCGATTAAAATAAAATCCGCTTTTTTCAATTTATAAATTCCTCAAATCCTGAGCTGTAATACTGCTTGTATTCCTTGTCGCACCAAAGCGCTTCAACGCCGTCAAGGCCTTCCACAAGCTCACGCCCGTCATCATACGGCATATTAAACAGTGTTGTCGAAAGTGCGTCGGCAAGCGCCGAATCCTCACAGATAACCGTTATTCCCGAAAAATATTCGCTCGGCATTAAAGTTTCAGTGTTGATAATATGGCAGTAATTCCTGCCCTCAACCGTGTAGTAACGCTGATAGTCGCCGCTTGTAACAACGCTTAAACCGCTCACGCGCACGGTGCAAAGCGCCTCCTGCGAGGAGGTGTCGGGATTCTCAACGGAGATATTCCACCTCTCGCCGTCCTCCTTGAGACCTGCAGTGTAAACATTACCGCCGAGGCTTAACGCAAAGCTCTGCCACAAATTTTCCTTCGCCCACTTACAGACCTCACGGCAGGCATATCCCTTTGCAATCGCCCCGACATCGAGCTTCAGATACCCGTCGGCAAAATAAACCGTGCCGTCCTCCTCGTTTATCACAAGGTCGTCAATATCGGTATGCCCGCTTGCCTCAAGGAGATTTTCATACTCTGGCAGCTCCGCGCTGTCAGGGTCGTTAATCCCCTTTTCCCTGTAATCGTGCCAGATTTCAAGCACAGCGCCGAAGCAGATATTCGTATTGCCGCCGCTGAGCCTGTAAACCTCCTTGCCGTAGAGGAGAAGGTCGATTATCCTTTCGTCAACTTCAACAGGCTCTGTTCCTGCGGTATCGTTAAGAGTTTTTATATTGTTTATCCCGTCGTAATCATGATAGATGTCAAACAGCCTGTTGTACTCCTCAAGCTTTTCGTGAAGCTGCGCAAAATGCTCGTCAAAGCTCTCCTGACTGACATCATATGCAATGAGCGTTGACGCGGTATCAAACAGGTCGATAAAGCTTTTTTCATACCTTTTTTCGCCCTGCGAACAAGCGCTCAGGGACAGAAGCGTCGCTATAATTAAAAAAACTGATATAATTCTTTTCATAATAATATTATAACAAAAATAAATATTCCCTGCAATATCAATAATTTTCCGCTTTCTTTGTAATGAAAAATATGCCGTTTCTTGTACAATTTGCACTAACAAAATATAATTAACTCTTTCAAAACATATGTCTATTTAGTCGACTTGCACAAATATCGGGCATTTTGAATTATTAACAAATTATAAACTCGTAAAAAAAGGTATTGACTTTTTCGCGCTTTGGACTATAATGTGGGCGACACATGGGAAAGGCGTTCACAGCGGTTCGCAAAAGGGCGTCGGTGTGTTAATAAAAATGAAAGGAAGTTGTGCAAATGTTCAAGATTGTGATGAAGTGCGCTGACATTCTCGCTATGGTTGACCCTGCTTATGTTGCATGCAAGAGAATCGATGAGAAATAAGGACGCAAAAAGATAGCAAAGCCGAGTAACGACAAACGCGTAACTCGGCTTTGTTTTTTATATATTGAGATAATCGGCTGTATATGTTAGAATAAACAAAAGGACTGATTATATGAAAATAACAGATTTTTTATTCGGATTGACTATTTCACTTTTCTTCAGGCTCAGCTCTTGGCTTTGCTCCGTTCCGATGTGGCTGACACTCATACTGCATTTTGTAACAGGGCTTCCGCTTTACTGGTTCTGGGCAACGCTCGCCGTATGGCTTTTAGTCGGAATAATACGCTACTGCGTTATCGTCTTTGCCCGCTGGGGCGCGAATTCACCCGAAATGCCAAAAGAAAACAAAAACCCCTATTCGCATAAAGATAAATAAAAATCAAGAAAGCGATGCTTGTTGCAAAATACAATAAGAATCATTAAGAAAAAGAAATAAAGAGAAAAGGAGCCTGTATATAATGAAGTTTGTACCAGAAACAGTTGAAAGTTTTTTTGGACATCAAAAAATACAATATACAATACCTGCATATCAAAGAGCGTATTCTTGGGAAGCAATCCAAACAAAGACTTTTTTGGACGATCTTTTTGAACACAGAAATAGCGATAATAATAACCCATATTGTTATGGAAACATTTTGCTTGAAACAGTTTCAGAAGGAAGGAAATATGAAATAATAGATGGTCAACAGAGAATTACTACGATTTCTATTTTTATGAGAGCAATGTTAAATGTACTAAACGAAAGAATAAAAAGTGGAAGTAGATTTGTTATTAGCGAAGATGAAGAGATAATAGTGGAAGACGAAGAAGACATGTACCTAAAAAGTCACGGCATTATTAAACTTCGTCCAACAAACTATGACCGTGCTTGTTTTGACACAATTATTATTGAGAATCAAAACGAGTACAATTGCATAACTCCATCTCAAAAGCGTATGCTTGCGGCAAAGAAGTATTTTTTTCAGAACTTTCAAAACAAAGCGATGACAATCTTTTAGCCATATTTAAAACCTTAAAAAGTTCAATGATAAACCATATTGAATTAACTGGTAAAAAAGAGTCTGCCTTAATGTTTGAACTTCAAAACAACCGAGGAAAAGATTTAACTAATTTAGAGAAATTGAAATCTTTTCTTATGTATCAGCTTTATATTTATAGTGAGCCAGACGAAACAGAATCAAATATAGAATATGTATCTAATCAGTTTAATCCTATTTACAACATTGTAAATCAGCTTTCATTGCGATTGGGAGATAATGATGAGGGCTTGGTTGGCAATGTAAATGAAGATAATGTACTGATTTATCACTCATATGCATATAGCAAAAGGCATTTCAGTTACAGAAACCTAAATGATATTTTTGATGAATTCAAAACGGTACCTGTTGAAGAAAAGGTTGATTGGATAAAAAATTATTCTGTTAGTCTTTATAATAGCTTTTCTGGAATTCAACTCATTCTAAACATGAAAAACGATAGTTTGGATAAACTTAAACGTTTAAACATTCCTTATTTTGTTTATCCTTTCCTTATAAAAGGCGCTAATAAACGAGAGTCATTGCCAAAACTATTTAAATTAATGGAAGTATTAAGTTTTCGATATAAACTCATTAATAGTCGCGCTGATATTCGTAGTAGGCTTAACGATTTAATAAAAGATTTTGAAGGCGATGTCGATTCGTTAGCAAAAGAAACACAAATAAAAATGAAGGAGGCCTACTATTGGGGAGACACAAATTTCTTAAATATACTCAATGGGAATATGTATAAAAACGGTATGGTTAATTATCTTTTGTGGGAATATGAACAACACTTGCAACGAAAAGGCTATATCGTAAAAAGTACTGTAAAGATAGACCGTGAAAGCATTGAACACATTTCTCCACAAACAGAGCCAAACGAAAAAGTAGAATCCGGATATGAGATTAACGAAACAGGCTTCTATTCTGAAGAGTTTAGAGAAAAATATATCAATAAATTAGGTAATTTAATGTTAATATCACAATCTCACAATTCTTCAATTGGAAATAAACCTTTTAACGATAAACTTCAATCTTATTGTGAAAACCCATTATTGAGACAACAATCTGAGATTAAAGATTTTGTTGAAGACAACAACAATCCGATTTGGGATTCTCATTCGATTGAAAAGAGACACAAACATATTATTGACTTTGCAATGCAAAGATGGTCGTTTAATTAATTTCAATACTAAAAAGGCTAATTGATTACAGAAAATCAATTAGCCTTTTGTTATGTTTTATTAGGATAATTCACTCGTGTTGCCATTTTGTTGCCAAAAGCAATTACTCCCACTCTACTCTGAAACTTAAAACCTTAACAATTTTGTAAGGGTAATATTGCTTCAGTTATCCTGATTATTTGCATTATCCTATCCACATAGGCTGCAAAATTTTCTGTTGCCATATTGTTGCCACTATTATGACTCTTGTCATAGAAATGTTCAACTAGTTCTATACATTGAAGCCAGATTTCTCTGCATGTCCTAACAAATACAAAAACGCATAGGCAGGAATTCTTATCATTTTTGTGCCATCTGGTGCATTATGAATTCCATAATCATCAGGTCTTTTTGTAACTATAATTGCTGCAGATGCTTTTGAGCAAAGTTCACAAATTGCACTATCGTCTGGAACTGGAGCTTCTTCTCTGTATTTAACTTCAACAAGCAAGTTGTTTGTATTGGGATATTCTACAACAACATCTATTTCTTTATCTTTCTTTCCACCTCTGTAGTAACCAACTGAAGTTGACTTCTGGTAATAGAATGATGCTAAATGTTTGTATACTGCTGTTTCAACAATCTTACCCATTTCAGTTGGATTTGTCAGCATATCGTCATCCATTAACACAGCGTTTCTAATTGCGGCGTCTGCAATATAAATCTTGGGTTTTGCCTTCAGTACTTTTTTACCAGCCATATTTACCGGCCAACTTTGATAAATTAGATTTGCACTTTCTAAATAGCGAATATAGTTTTCAACCGTCGGTCTTGAAACACCATTAAGTTCCTTTGCCAACGCATCAATAGATACAACTTCAGAAGACACATTGCACAGATATAGGAAAATTCTTTCTAGTTCAGTAGAATTTCTAATATTATAAAGCGATGGCAAGTCCCTTTTAAGAACTTTGTCAACTACATCTTCTCTCATTACTTGTTGCGCCATTACATCATTATCAGATAATGCAAGTTCAGGGAAGCCGCCGACCTGCAAATAGCGATTAAAATGCTTTTGTATATCAGACAGTTTCAGCATAGTGTTTGTTTGTTCTTGTCTGCTCATATATAAAAATGACGTTATTTTAAGTTTGTTATCAAAATCCGGTTTGTTAACACCTATTAATTCGCAATACTCGTAAAATGACAAAGTGGGAACACTAATAACAGACCATCTGCCAGCCCCACTTTCTGTGCTACCCTTCATCAACGCAGGACTTGCCGAACCCGTTGCAACAATTTTTGTTTCAGGATTCATATCGTATATAGTTTTCAGCCATCTGTCCCAATCCTGTGCATATTGAATTTCATCGAAAAAGTAATAAACATCATTATCTGCATAAATATTCTCATGATAGCATTCCAACACATCATCAAAAGCGCTTAACTTTAACATTGGATGGTCTAAAGATACAAACAGTATCTTCCTTGCAGGAATACCTCTTTTTAACAACTCATCAATCATCTGATATTGTATTGTTGTTTTGCCGACACGTCTTGTTCCAGTTAGAACAACGGTTCTTCTAATGTCGGTATTATCCAATTTATTCATCGCATCATAATATGCAAATCGTTTGTATGTTTTAGTTAATGTTGGATTAGTTGTTCCAGTTTTCCACCATGGATTATAAGCATTTAATACTTTTAAAATGCTTTCTTTTGATGTAATCGCCATTGTATCACCTCAAGATTATTATAACTATACTTTTAATAATTGTCAACAAAAATTGCAACTACACTTATAATTATTTGCTGATTTTTTGCAATAATACATTTAGTTCTATTACAAAATAATATTGGAAACAATTAATAATAGGTTTATAAAGTAAGCATTTAAGGGCTCTGGAACCCGCATGAATACTGCTTTTCAAGATGTCAAAATGAGGGTAGCAATGGTATATCATTGCTACCCTTAAAAATTGGTTTCTAAATGTTTATTCTAAATAGTAACTTGCCTGTGCGTTCCAGAGTTCTGCATATCTTCCGTTTGCTGATACAAGCTCATTATGCGTGCCTGTTTCAACAAGCTCGGCATTATCAAACACGGCGATTCTGTCGCAGAAAGCACAGCTTGATAAACGATGTGAAATATAGATTGCCGTTTTGTTTTCCACAAACGAATTGAATCGGCTGTATATTTCATTTTCTGCAATCGGGTCGAGCGCTGCTGTCGGCTCGTCAAGAATCACAATCGGTGAATCCTTGTATAACGCTCTGGCAAGCGCCAGCTTCTGTGCTTCGCCGCCTGATATTTCAACACCGGACTTGTCTAAATCCTTATATAGATAAGTCTTTTCTTTTTGCGGCATTACTTCAATTCTTTCCCTGATATTTGCTTTATCAAGTGCAGAATACAATCCTTCGCTATCGCAATCAGCGCCTGCTGAAATATTGTCTGCAACGGTCAATGATAAGATTTTGTAATCCTGAAAAACAACAGAATAAAGATTGTTCAGACTATTCCGAGTATATTCTTTTATGTTGATGCCGTTAATAAGAATTTCACCCTCATCAACATCATAGAGGCGACAAAGCAACTTGATAAAAGTAGTTTTACCGCTGCCGTTTCTGCCGACAACCGCAAGCTTTTCGCCGTTGCTGATTTTAAGGTTGATATGTTTCAGTGCATAAATATCGCTTTTCGGATATTTGAACGAAACATTGTTGAACTCAATCTCAAAGCCGTTGGTTAAATCAAGCTCACGGTTGCCGTAAATCATTGTGCTTTCGGCTTCCAAAATTTTGAAATAATCCCTTGCAAGCGGTAATATCTCTTTCAGTTTGCCAAGCGTATTTGCGAACATCATAATACCGCTGATAATCTGCATAAACGAACCACAGTACAATACGAGCGAGCCAATACCGAACAGTCCGAACAAGCCCTTAACGCCGATGAACAGGTACACGCCGAAGCCGACTAACGCCCCGAGAATGGCAATAAACGAGCTTGATTTTGCCGTTCTCATTGATATTTTGCGGAGCGTTATCTCACCGTCAGTCAGTATCTTTTGCGTTGCAATATTGTCAATTAGGTTCTGCTCTTTATACAGCCTTATTTCCTTACCCGTTTTGTAGTCACCTAAAATGTCGATAAAGGAATAAAAAATACGGTCAAGTTCGGCGTACTTTTCATTCGCTTCGAGATAGGACTTGTTTATCTTTGACGCAACAATCAGTATTACCACCGCCATAACAGCAATCGCCGCAACAATGGTAACGATAAACAGCGGCCTTTCAAAGAAGGTATTGCCCGTTCTGACAAAACCTATCTTGAGAAGCGGAATGATAATAATAAACGAAATAATCGTGGTCAGCACGCCTCTTGCAAATTGCAGCGTTGTCCACATAAAGTACGGTAGCCTTGCCCAGCGACTCTTGCCCGCTTCCTCGTGACGATGCAAAAGTTCTTTAAATTCGCTGTCATTCAGCAGTGCATAGTCCGCATTATACAGCTTTTCCTCGACCTTTTTATTCTCAAGGTCAAGCAGAGTCATACGTCGGATATTGTTATAGTGATCCAAAAATGAATTAAGGAAAAAAAGTATAACATTTATGCTTAGCGCCGCCGCTATGGTTATTATCAGTGTTTTTAAATCTGCCTTTTCAGTAAGAAGCATAATCAATCTTGCCGAAAACCAAATGTTAATAAAGGGCTTAATGCTGTCAACAACCGCCTGCACAAGGGAGGCAGATAAAATGCTGCGGTCAAGGAAGTGGATCTCTTTATACATTTTTGCAATAAGTTTTGCGTTACTCATATACTGCCACCCCCATTTCCTTATAATACATGCTCTGGGTTTGGTACATTCTGTAATAAGCGCCCTTTAACGCCATCAGTTCCTCATGCGTACCGCTTTCCGCAATCGCACCGTCTTTGATGAAAAGAATTCTGTCGCAGAAACGGGTTGAGGAAAGACGGTGCGAAATAAAGAAGGAGATTTTGTCCTGCGTCAGTTCGTTATATTTGAGATACAGTTCATTTTCGCTTATCGGGTCAAGCGCCGCTGTCGGCTCATCAAGGATAAGAACAGGAGCATTCTTGTAAATAGCTTTTGCAAGTAATAGCTTTTGCTTTTCACCGCCGGAAAAATCTGCGGCATTTTTATATACCTCTTTCACCATTAAGGTGTTTTCTTTTTCGGGAAGGGTATTTATTTTATCGGTAATACCCGCCTTATCAAAAGCGGCAAACAGTCGGTCTTTATCAAATTCTTGTTCGGCGGTAATGTTTTCCGCTACCGTCATCGGCATAAAGCAGTAATCCTGAAAAACGGCGGAAAACAGATTGAAATAGCTTTCGGAGGAAAACTCACGGCTGTTTTTGCCGTTAATCAGAACATCGCCCTTGCTCGGATAATATAGTCCGCAAAGCAGCTTAATAGCCGTTGTTTTACCTGCACCATTTTCGCCTACGATAGCAATATTCTCGCCTTTGTTTACCTTAAAGGACATATTCCTTATCGTTTCGGTATCGCTTGCTGGATAAGTAAAGGATACGTCTTTGAATTCAATCGAATCTACCTCGCTGAAATCAATATCGGGCTTACCAACGCTTTCGTTTTCTTCTTCAATAAAGCTTCTGTACTGCGCACATTCATTACAACAAAGCTTCATCCACATATAGCCGTAAACAAAATTCATTACCCAATTTGTAAAGCCGGTAATAATGCCGAAGCAGAAAATAAAATCTGAAACGGAAAGACGATTGTTGAACACAAGATAAACTAAATAAGCATAGGCGACAAGCTCGCGGATAAGGTTAAGCAGTGCTCTCACTCCGCTGATAGCCGCACTCTGCTTTGTGTATATTGAATTAAGCCTTTCAATCTTATAAATAAACTCCGCTGCGGCTTTCATCAGATAATCCGAAAAGCCGTAGATTTTAATATCCTTTGAAGCCTCAGCGTTCTTTGAAAGATTGTAAAAGTATTCAAATTTGCCCGAAAGCTTTAAATAATTATCCGTTGTTTCCTTTTGTTTTGTGTTAAGAAACTTAAGAAGAAAAAATTCACAGATGCAGGTTCCCAGCACTAACAAAATCATAAAAGCATTGATTTTATAAAGCAGTACGGACGAAGCAATTACGCCGATAATACAAACAAGAAGATTGGCGCACTGTTCAACGAACATAGCGCCCGTAGAAAACCTTGCGTTATAAAAGCCCTCTGCCCGTTTCTGCTTCTCTCTGCCCTCAAGGCTTTCAATGTTCACATAATCGGTGGAAAGCGTTTTACGAAATGCCATCACAGCATAGCGCATTCTAACAATTCTTGCACCGCCTCTGACAAGCTCCTTCATAAACGGATCAAGCCAAATCGTCAGCGTTAAAAGCAAGCTCAGAAGAGCAACGATGACCGTCATGTTCTGCACAGTAACACCCTTGTTAATTGCGTCAATCATCGCTTTCGGTATGTATGCCGTAACCAACGGCTGCAACACTAACGCCGGCACCCACAGGAAAAAGAACTTCAAACTCTTTTTGTCCCATTTCAGCCAATTAGAAAGCATATATCTGAAATTGTCCTTCACAGTATTCCTCCTTTCGAAATTTGTGTAATATGTATCAAGCTGTTATTTTTTCAAAGATATACATATCCTTTGCGTTATCAGCGGTAACGTCAATTTTTGTCAGCGTAACGGAAGGCACAATAAAATCATCTCTGCCTGCGCTGTATCCGCTGACTGAGCTTAGCTGATACCATCTTCCCTCATAAAACGAACACATATTATTGCTGTGCTGATGTGCGCAGGAAATGAGCGAGATATATTCATTATCTTTCGTCATGTCATCAAATAACACATTCTTCGGAATATCTGTATATGGATAGGTTTTGTACATCGTAAAACCTTCGTATGCTTCGCCGTTGTCAAAGGCTGATTCAAAGGAAGGAACGGGCATATGAAAGAAAACACTTGTCGGCACTTTTCTCTCATTAATACCGTCAAGGAGCCAATTAATCTGGCTTTCCTGAATATACTCATATTTGCCGATTGCCTTCGGCTTTCTCATACCGGAATCAAGAATAGCAAGCGAATGTGCTAGCTCGCCATTATATGTGAGGTCAACAAAAAACTGCATATCCCCGTAAACGCCTTCGGAGTTTCCATATACGAAATGAGGATACTCCATCATAAAGGCAATAATCGCATCATTATCACCGTCAATTTCGCCGTCATTGTTTCCGGGAGCAAATGTCCAAGGAGTGTTATAGTTTTCAATCATATCTGCAAATAAATCAATTGCCTTGTATTTGTCATAATCCGATTTCAGGTTAAAGCCCTCAACCAAGTCTCCGTTTACTACAATAAAATCAACGGGCGTTTTGTCAAGAATGGTTTTTAAATCAGAGAGTGTGTGCTTGTCATCTTCACAAATACCGTTATAAAAATGAGTGTCATTGATTTTCAGCACATCAAATTCTCCGTCATTACCAACATCATAGGTTGCCACCTGCTGTTTATAAATGTTGTTGTAATCATTAGATACAAAACCATAGTCAGAGGATTTATCACAATTAAAACGGTATAACAAATAACCGCCAAAAGAACCAACAAATAACAATACTACCGCAAGAATAGTCGCTATAACTTTAATGATTTGCTTTTTCTTGTTAGCCATGATAATCGCTCCTTTGAAAAGATACTTTTATTTTACAAAATATAGCCTGTGCTGTCAACAGCGATTTGGGATATATCCCACTCGATATATCGCAGAATGTTTTACAATTTTACTATCAAACTAATATGGGTGATAGTAATGAAAATAAAGGAAGCAGTTGCACAGAGAATTACAAACCTTTGCAAAGAACGAGGGATTGCCATAAATGCTCTAGGCAATTTAAGCGGTGTTAATCCGTCAACAATTTACAGTATGCTCAACACAAAAAGCCAAAACCCCGGAGTTGTCTCCCTGCAAAAAATCTGCGACGGACTCGAAATTACAATACGAGAATTCTTTGACGACGATTTGTTCAACAATATTGAACAGGAAATCGAGTAAATTATATTCTAACTCTTTAAGCCTATTATTAAACAAATATTACAATAATACCCCTTATAGTCACTTTCCAGTGGCTATAAGGGGTATTTATTTATCTGATATTAACTGTCAATTATACAAATACGATACTACTAAAATATACCCGTGTATTTTGCAAGTTCTTTTCTCAAAGTGTGAGTCTCTGCTCGAAATTCTGTTTCCCACCGTTCGATATCCTCTATAGTTTCTATATTCTTTCTTGATTTTACCATCTGATAAACTTTTTCCATACAATTGGTCAATTCTTCTGGTGTTTCTCCGTCTTTAAACAACAGCTTTATAGATACACAATACTTCTTAACTTTTGTCGGAATTCCATCAAAACTATCGTATGAATTAATTTCAGACAGGAAAGCCAAAAATTCTGAAGCAGTTTTAAATAATTCATCTTTCTTTTGAAAACGAAAGCCTATTCGAGGAGCAATAATAATATAAAATAATATATTTAAAAAAAGTGTAATAATGCTAATTGCCGAAGTGACAATATCTTTAATTTCCATTCCATTATTGCTACACGTTTGATTAAGAACTAATAAAACATTTCTAACCATATGGTTCGCTCCTTTTAATACTAATTATAAAATGATAATATATCATAAACATGTATATTTCCAACATTGACAATATTACTACTAGATTCTTTTGGCGTGTCAAAATAGATTTCGGCTTCTTCATGCTTTACCGCATACAGTATTGCACCTAATGAAACAGGTCTTGTCCCTAATGGCGATATAATAATATGCTGCTTATTATGATCTTTTTCTACAGCTTCGATAAAATTATATGCTGCAAATGGATTTGTTGCGTCTGTATATTGAATATCAGGACTATACTTTTTTGTTTTTTCAAATAAAAGCTGATTTGCATCGAAAGCATAATTTGCCCAACCGGGATGGATAGAGGGATATGTAATAACCGGGATAACATTTTTAACATCATCTGATATTTCCGTATATACCGAATCCGCTCTTTTCCCTTCAAAACCCAAAAACACAATCCAAACAAAATTGTCGTGTCCATTGGTTACTGTTTTTAAATTTGGTATTTCACCATATCCCCAAAAACTACTGTTTAAATCAAAGCCTCCGATTGATACGTTTTTGTTGTACCCAGTTGGTGATATCTCTTTAGCTCTCGGATATGCTGTTGGTTCAGTATAGGTACATATAATAGACTCCCACTTACAACCATATATTGCTGCCAAAAAAGCACCTAAGAATCTCAGATGAAAACTTGAAATATCTATTATTATTTTTTTATGCTTCTCGTTCAATATTTGAACAAAATCAAATAACCCTTTATCTAATGATTTATAATTGTTGTTATTAATAATGCTATTATAATTGGTTTCTACACGGAATTCATCATCAATAGTTTTTTCCAAACTCATAGATACCGTATAGAAAACCTCGATAAATCGACATTTTGGGATGCTATCTATTAATTTTTTAGAACGTTCGTTAGATAAATTGGTGGTTATTATAACATATTCATTATTATAAACATTTTGCATAAAATAGTCAAATGAGTATTCTCTATTAGCATACATTGTTTTTATCTCCAATTAAAAGTACTCTTTACGTAAAGCTTCAAAAGAAATTTGAGAATCCTTTGTCCCATAAATTGATTGCTTTGTTTTTGCACTATATTTATTTAGCAATTCTGATACCCTTTCATCACTGCCAAATAAAAAGCCTTCCATTTCGTTAAGTGTAAATCTACACTTTTGTTTTTTCCTCCACGATATATTAAAATAAGGCGTTAATATAGGATGCAAATGGAAGTCTTCATTCTCAATAGGAACATCCGAACCACTTCGGTTTTTTGTGGATCGTTCAGATTCGAACACGCCATATGTTACACTAAGATCCATTGCGCTCTTTACATTAGATTTGTAATAATTATTATCTGATTTACGCTCAATAGAAAAGTGGTTCGGTTCAAATCGTTTTATTTGTTCATCCCTATGATACATATTAAATATCATTCCAATAGCCAAAGTCATTTGCTTTATTTCTTGACCATAATTAGGAATAGTTGATATTTGTTGAAATCTTCTCTTAGATACTTTACCAATTGCTTCAGTTTGCATTTTTGCGCTTACAGGTGAGAATTTCCCATCTGATGCTAAACTAGTACATAAAAAGCTATAATCACATATTTCCAAAACATATCTTACAACATTTCCTGAAATCTTTATTATGTCTTTAAACCCTGACATTTCATATGGTAAGTTTAATTCAGAAAAACACATATATAATATTGAATTTTTGTAATTATTTACCCATCCTTTGTATTTTTTATCTTTACTGTTAATACTTTCTACCACTGAATAAATATTGAAATTACGTTTTTGGCTTAATGCAATGAATAGCTTTAATTGCATTAACCCCCAAGAAAAATCATATTTCAAGTTGTATTGCTTAAAAATCTTCTCGACCTTATTTTTATTGCTATTTACATATTCTACATTGTTTGATAATCTATCATACAATTCATCGTAACTACACTCTACAGGGAAATAGTTATCAATATTTAGATCAGCATTAGTAAAAGGTGTTTCCTGTTCAGAGTAGTACGCCATCAATCTTCTGGCGCATGCATTTCTCATGAATTCTGCTACATCATCTTCTCCTCCGATGATATCATCAATATAATTGATTATTTTATAATCGTCTGCTTCGTTGAGGATTTCTGTTGATTTTCTGGTTTTCATATCATTCATACCATATGGGCGAACACATATTTTATAAGTATAATAACTAGTTGCATTTTTTATGCATGAGTTAACAAACTCTTTTTGATAATCGAGCATGTTTTCATACTCGTCGAACAAAAAATGAACACTTGTTCCTTTGTATGCATCTTCAGCAGATATTAAACGACAGAATTCTTCAAAAGTCTTCTCACACTCACTAATTAACGGTTGAGAGGCTCTACGCGGATTTCTCTTGTAACGTTTAGCAAGTAAATCAATTTCTTCTAAATACTTTTGTAATCCTTCAAAATTTGAAGTATCAATATCAATATCTTCAAAAAACAATTTCTTTATGCGATTACAAATAATTGATTCGTTTTTTATAGGTCTGATTTTACGCATTGAAATCATCAGTTCAGTTAGTTTAAGACATATTTCAATGGAGAATGAATGAGCAAATAAATCTTCCCATTCTTCTCTTTCAAGTGCACTACCCGAAAAAGAACGCATTTTATTCACATCAAAACGATAATAAATGCCTAATTTATTACTGCTTTTTGAATTATATACAGAACACAAGTGCTTTAAAAGTGTTGTTTTACCAGTGCCTCTTTGTCCAATCACAAAAGCTACACTATTATCTTGCATTTTTGAAATATACTTTGGCTCAACAAAATAGTTTTCAAGCGTATCAATACTTAATTCTGTACCTTTGTATTCTTCAAATGGTGTTTTCATTTGTGAAACTCCTTTTCTTCCTATCTGGATGACCTTCGTTTAGAAGATTGGTCCACTCACTGTTAGAAATATAGTAAAGAGGCAAAGTATTATTAGGGCATCCTTCTTGGAAGGATATAGGCAAATTTCGAACATATTCTTCATTGTATTCTAGTTTGTCTAACTGTTTTGAAATATAATTGATAATGAATTCTTTTCTATCATCAAATAAGTCAAAAAACACACATTCGTTAGATAGCAAATCGTAATCCTCATTATAATAATCTCCAAAATAGCAGTTTATAGCATCATAATTATTAATCAAAACATTGAATCCTTCACAATAAATTGCAAAAACTGCAATATTAAAATCCGTTTCATCTTTGTGCTTTTTTATATAATCGTACAAGTTTTCTGATCCTGCGTCATTTGTATTTATTTTCTGTTCTTTAAAGAAACTTGTTATTTTCTTTCCGGTTCCAATCATATCATCTACAAAAAAGATATGTTGCTTAGTTTGGACAACTGTATCCAATTCTAAAATTGATCTTGTTTCAAGCCCAAGTATGTTTCTCCATAGTCTTATTGCATGGTGAGCACTATCGCTAACGCTTTCTGGATTTGATGCCGGTATTATACATGTATCTTTTTTATACATCTCCCAAGCATCGGCTAATTCGTTTTCTTTTAACCTTCTACCTAATCGCTGCTCTTCTTTTTGATTAATTACGCTAATAATCTTATTTGCAATTCCGTGAATAATTGATTCCAACTGCTTGTCTTGGTAATATATTAATGAATGGAGCAAATAATGGGCACAGATTTTGGGATCATCGTCGAATTTATCTTCAGGAAGAGCAACAAAATTACGATTCCACCTTTCTAATCTGTCACTGGAAATCGCATTTCCATACCATCCTTGAGCTATATATTTATTATATGTATTGATATAATTCTCGCTGTATGCCATATAAAAACCTTTCATTAATCTTTTAGATATATTTTATTATATAAATTACAAATACTATTGATTGTAATATGTGGCGTAGATAAACCACTAACAACGGTTGATAAATCCAAACTCAATATTCTTTCTTGTATCTCCCTACTAGGATTCTTAATAACAAGTAAACAATCGCTAATATATTTTTCGTCGCCATTGTAAAGACATTTATCTCCAGCTGAAGCGCCGATTCTTGAAATCAAAATATCACCACTTTCAGCTTTTATATAATCTCTTTCTTGGGGTAAAATTGCAAATCTAACGGAAGGTGTCCAATTTTCAGTATGTTTACTTGTGTGTAAAACTTCAATTGAATTTTTCTGATCGGTAAATGCCGAAGTTGAAATTTTCCCTTGATGAATTATGAAATCGCTATTACCATTGTTGGCTTTTCCTTCCCAGTTACCCTTTTTGATTTGTTGGGCATCTATCTCGTATAACTTTAGCAAATTAAAGTTGTCATCCATTTTATAATAACTCGAACTCTTATTACTAAAACTTTTCTTTATAATTAGAGCACTACACTTTATTCGTTCAGGATAGAATGCATTTATAGGTAGATCTATGACTGCTTCAATGTAGTGATTTTTTGATATTATTTTTCTTAAATTAACATTAGATGATCCGCTAACAATTGTTGAAGGTAGTATTATTAATAATTGTCCAGATTGATCCAACACCATTAGATTTGCAATAAGCATTTCTACCTCAATGCGATTAACTGATATTTCCTCATATGCTCCTTTATATAAACGTTTTGTATAAGAGTTTTTGTTTTCTTTGCCAAAAGGAGGATTCGCTAACGATATTTGATATTGTTCTCTGTTTTTTAATGCAAATTCTCTTCCATCACAAGTAAACAATTGAAAATCCGATTTTGTGTAACTTTCGTTAATATCAACCCCTGTACAAATAATGCTATTGTTTTTTTGTTTTGCGGCATTTAGTAAGTTGCATGAACCACAACAAATATCAACAACAGTCGCTCTGTCACTAATAGAGATTAACCCTATAAGCGCTCTTGCCACTTTTTCTGGGGTATAATATTTTGAATATATATTATCCATACTTTTCACCTGTAGTTATTACTAACCCTATTATATAACATTATATGTGCTTTTTCAACAAATTAAAATCAGCATAAACAAAAATACGATAATGGCAAGAATCGAATAGCAATATATTATTTGGCAAAATAGTCTGATAATTATAAATAACGTTAATTTTTATCTATCACGCAATCAATACTTTTGTCAATATAAATGCAAAAATGTACAAAAAAACGACAAAAAAAGACATAAATAATTGAAAATTTTGGGTTGACAAATTAAATTTAATTGTTCTCGTGGAATGGTTTCTAAAAAGACAAAACGACCTTGAAAGATAAAATTCAAGGTCGTTTTTATGTAAAAAAGCATTTAAAAATTTGGTATATAATGTCAGCATTTTAGGGTTCTGAAACCCACATGAATACTGCGTTTCAAGATGCAAAAATGAGGGTAACAATGGTATATCATTGCTACCCTCGAAAATCGGTTTCTAAATGCTTATTTAATTATTCTGCTTTTCATTATTTCGAACACCCTTTTTGTTTCGGGGAAGAATGGAACCAGTTGAAAATCGTGGAACATTCCGTCAAACATATGCAGTTCGGCGTCAACACCGGCTTTTTTCATGTTTTCATGTGCCATCTCGTTGGAACTTCTGTCCATTTCGGCTTCGCCGCAGATAAGCGTAACGGGAGGAAAGTCCGTAAAATCGGCAAAGCTCGGTGACACATAGGGACTGCTTCTGTCAAGCTCCTTTGCAAAAGCAGATATGCGGTGCAGATATTCCCAGTTATCTTCTGCTTTCTTTCGTCTTGCAATACCGCCGAAGGGGTCGCGATAACAATTATCTACCACAGACTTACCGGAATTGGTCATATCTCCCCACAGCGAAAAACAAACAATCGCAGAGGGCAATTCCATGCCGTTATCACGCATATAAAGTGTTGAAGTGAGTGCAAGATTCGCACCTGCACTATCGCCGATAAATACAATGTTTTTCGTTTCAATACCCTGCCGTTGCATTTCCTGAAACAGCGCAACCGCATCTTCAATTTGCGCCGGATATTTGTACTCAGGGAAAGTCCTGTAATCAAGATTATAAACCGTACAGTAATTAAGCGTTCTGCTTATCTTTTCAGCAAGGCTGCGGTACATATCGAGTAATCGCACCTTATAGCTTCCGCCGTGTAGCAGTAACACAACCTTGTTATTGCGTTTCTGCTTCGGTTCAAGAATTTCGTAATTTACACCGTTAAGACTATATACCGAATAGTTAAATTCCTTCGAAGGCTTATAGTGAGATTTATATTCCTTGGTTTTCTTGCCCGCATTGTTTGATAATTCGGAATTATTAATCAGCGGAGAATGAAACACGGCGCAGAGCAAAGTGCTTACAACTTTTCCGCTTAAAGATTGCATTTATCCAACTCCTTGTTCATTCGCTTAACGAGCGGCATAAGAATAAAGTTTACCTTTGTTCCCGAAACAATATAGGCATAAACCTCGTGATACAGTGCGTAAAAAGCAGTTTTGATATCACACTTTTCGGACACGGGATATTTTGCTTTGTAGGTGTCATACAAGCCGAATTTATCGCCCGTTAAATTGCGAAGCTGAAACAGCTCATATTCCTTATCCGCCCACTTGCTTTCAAGCGGGTCAATGATAGCGAGCGGCTTCAGATGCTTGTCGCTCATTATGTTCATCACGTTCATATCGCCGTGAATCAGACTTGCCGTTTCAACCTTATCGCTGAAAATATAATCAAACGCAGCCCAGGCACGCTCCATTGTATCAAGTACTTTCTTTTCAAGTTTACCGCTGCTTGTCAACTCCCTTGCACAATCAAGAATATCGGCAGCAAACGGCTGATAAAAATCAAGCCATTCATCATAAACGGCATTACCGATTAAACCGAATTTATCATTTGTCTGCTCGTGCCAATAATGGATAATTGTGGTAATTTCGTCTGCAAAGCGATCTTTGTTTTTCTTGGAATTCAGCAGTTTTATAAAGTCCATAAAACAGTCTGTGCCTTCTACAAATTCCATACCTATAAAGTCAATCGGTATCTCATCGGTAGCAATAAACGTAAAATATACCTTCGGAATCTTTATAAGGCTATCTGCACCGAGCAGGGTAAGCTCACTTGCTTCTCGCTCACAGATGCCCTCCGTTCTGCACGCTTTCATAATAATGCTGAACGGTTCCTTGTCAATATCCGCTTTGAAAACAAAGCCAAAAGAACCGCCGCCAATATATTTGATACTGTTAACCGTTATATTATATTTATTTTCAAGTACTGCTTTGGCATATTCCTGTGCATCTCTTTTGCTGACAGGACGAATTTCTTTTTGCTTCATAATATAACCTCATTTCAACATGGATTTATATTCACTCGGCGTCATATGGTACTTGTTTTTAAAGGCGGTAACGAAATAGGAAGAAGAGGAAAATTTCAGCGTTTTACATATTTCCTTGTTGCTTGTTCCTTTCGCAATCAGTTCCTTAGCATATTCTAACTTTCTTGTTAAAATGTACGAGTTCAGGTTGTCGACCATTTCGTGCTTAAAAATCTGAGACAGATAATCGGGCGAAATACCGCAGATTTCAGCAAGTGCTTTTACCGTTAATTTATCTTCGAGATGTTCGTTAATATAGGAAATACACTTTTTAACGTGCGGTGATTGTTTGGGTTTTAATCTGTTTTCGGCAACCATTTTTGTGAGCGTAATAATATCATAGGCAAGAGCGGTTAAAATATCGTCGGCAGAATCTATACGGTCAACCTTTGCAATAGACTTATCCGAGAAATCATAAGCGATTTTTTCGTTTAGTCCGCCCTGAATAGCATATCTGGTTGCAAGCGTAACAGTACTCACAGCAAGATATTTGAATTGCGTAACAGGATCATCCGATATATTGCCGGCAACAATCGTTGCGTTAACCTTCTCTATTTCTGCCATCAGCCGTTTTAAATCACCGAGCTGAACGCAAGTAAAGATTTTTAATTCCGTATTATACCTCGTCTGCGGCAGATCATCGCTGACGGTTTTAATACTAATTAGTTCACCGATATTCACACTATCACCTTATCCTTTGATTATGGATTTTGAATATAATAACTGCTGATTATAGTATAATATGAACGTCATATCAATTCAACTTTTTGCAAAACTTGATATAAGAAATACATAATTATCAAAGAATAATGAAATACTTTACAAACAGATTAGCAGGGAGCATTTACGCTCCCTGCTGTTTAGTTATACAGAATAAATCACTTCGGAGTTTACAATTTCTCTTGCCCGATTATTGATGTTGTTCATCGCCTGAACCCAAGTCATCATGTCCTCTGCTTTAAGTTTTTCGGTAACGTCCTGCTGCTCCTTTAGTTGCTTTACAAGGCGGTCGTACATTTCCGTTGCCCTAACATCAACATCGTGCAGATATGAGTTGAGCTTGCAATTTGTCAGAAGCGATGTGTAGAACACCTTGCGATGCTTCTTGATATAGTCAAGGTGCCGCTGTCCCCAAATTCCAATCTCATAATTCGTTTCGGTTGATACAAGGTTGGGGAGATATACTTCCCCAACCAGTGTGTAATCAAGTCCGTTATTCTTATCTGTTATCGTCTTTTTCATAATGATTTGCCTCCTTTTCATTTACTTTTTTGCCCTTTGCTTCTTCAAGTAGTTTGTCGACATTTTTACTGCCGAGTACCTTGCGAAGCAGTCGGTAATCTGTCAACTGCTTATGCAGCTTTCTGTTTGTCTTTTGATAGTTCCTGTTTGTATCCCTGAGTTCAGAATTCTCAAAGGCAAGGTTTTGATTTGCGGCTCGTAAGGCTTTGTTCTCACTTCTCGCCTGCATAAGCTCAACAAACACCCTTTTAACAAACGCTTTCAGCTTCTCAAACTTTTCCTCAACACGCTCTTTGTAACTCTTTGCTGACTCCATTTTATGAGGCTCAGGGAGTTTGTACTCCTCCTCAAATTCCTCATCTGTGGACAACACCGTTACCGTTTCAATCGCTGTTGTAAGGTTTTCAAGTTTGTTTTGTAGGGAAGAAACTTGCATCTCAAGCTCCTCAACCTCCTTGCTTCTCTGTTCCTTTTTGTATTCCAAAACAGAGAGATGGTCTTTGTCGTTCCCTTGATGTTCCCACTCAACACTATGGCGCTCCATTACCTTTGACAACACTTCTTTTTCCAAACGAATCCACGCCATCGTTTCTGTATCGCTTCTTCCTGAACCCGTAACACCTTGGTCAGCAAGTGCCTTTTTCATACTTGTACGTGTATCCAAGCCGTGCTCGCTTCCGGTGGTAAATGGGATAAAGTCGATGTGCAAATGGGGTGTTGCTTCATCCATATGGAGTACCGCATTGAACACAAACAGCCTTGGATTTCGTTCCTGAAAATGCTTCATATACTCATCCAATATACCCTTTGCAAGTTCCTCATTACAGGTACCGATACCCATGTCATCACGGTTACCAACCTGCACGATTATCTCATAAAAAGGTTTTTCCTGCTTACCGTTTTGAATGTGTTCAAGGTAACTTTTCATCTTCCTTTCTTTTCTCGTTTGCTTGTCGTTATACCTCTGTAACGCCTCGTCAAAGAGAATATGATATGCTTCCTCAAGGGAGATGTTCTTGTACTCAATGTTGTTTTTAGTCCTTTCTTTATCAACATTTCCGGCAATAAAATTCCTGTTGTTATGTTTCAGAACTCCCTTGCCGAGCTCAATGCTGATGCTTGATAATACTGTGATAATCTCACCAATCCTTTCTAAAATCGATTGTTTTTCTAAATTCGGGTTTTCTCGGTTCTGTTACTCTTGCCAAGAGTAACGCAATGGCTCTTTTGACACTATCGCATCAAAAGTGCATTGCGCTCTGCGAGGCAACGACAGTTCGAACTTACAAAGACAACCGTATTGTTGATTTGACAACGGCGAAAAGATTGTTTATACTATGATTGCTATTTACATAGTATGGCTGTCCGTATCTGCGCCAACAGATACATTAAGGACAGTCATTTTCTTTTTCGCCTTTCATTCCATAAAGTGTTCGGTTAATTAACTTGATCGTGTCGAGCAATTTCTCGGATGGAGTTTCGCCTTGTAAAGATTTCAACTCTGTGAGCACTTCTTCGAGCTTTCGCTTCAAGGCGATATATACCCTCGGGTTCCCTTGCACGACAATGTCTTTGTTAGTCAACCTGTTCAGGATATAATCCTGTTTAGTAAGTCCCGATAAAACAACCGCTGTGTCAATCTGCTTTGCTTCTTCGGGTGATACTCTAAATCCAACTGTAACGCTGCGCCAACGGTTATGATTGTCGCGGTTCTTAGCTGACATTTTGTAGCCTCCCTTCTGCTTCAAGTCTATCCGCCATCTCATCCTGCCTTGACGGGAACATGTGTGCATAGTGGTAAGTTATCTCTATGCTTTCGTGTCCAAGTCTGTCTGCAATCTCAACAGCGGAGAATCCCATATTGATGAGTAAGGAAACATGGGAGTGTCTTAAATCATGAATTCTGATTTTCGGCACGCCCGCTTTCTTGCTGCCCTCTTTCATCGCTCTGTAAAGAGCGCTCTTTGTCAAAGGAAACATTCTTTCATTGGGTTCTGCTTCGTAAAGCATTGCAAGGTAGTCCGTCATCTCTTCGCATAGAAACTTCGGCAGCCGTATGGTTCGGATACTCTTTTGTGTTTTCGGCTCGGTAATAACATCCTCGCCGTCAATTCGCTGATAGCTTTTGTTGATTCGCACCGTCTGCCTTTCGAAATCAAAATCAGCAGGAGTCAAAGCCAACAACTCGCCCTCACGAATTCCACACCAGTAAAGCACTTCAAATGCGTAGTAGAGCATCGGCGTTTCCATCATCACTTCTGCAAATTGTTTGTATTGTTCCTTTGTCCAGATTTGCATTTCTCTGTCACTCTCCTTCTTACCCATCGCTCCGGCTTTCCTTGCCGGGTTTTCTTTGAGTCCATAATACTTAACGGCGTAATTAAGGATTGCGCTGATTTGATTATGGATTGTTTTCAGATAGGTTTGAGAATACGGCTTATCGTTTTTATCCTTCCTATTCATTAACTCGTTTTGCCAAGCAATGATATCGGTTGCCTTAATCTCATTGATTCGCTTCTCGCCGAAGTAGGGCAGTATTTTGGTTCGGATAATATGCTCTTTTCCGTTAATGGTGTTGAGCTTCAATCTACCGCTCAAACCATCGAAGTACAATTCCACAAAGGAATTCATAGTCATATTGCACGCACCCTGCAGCTTTATTAACTGCTCTCGCTCCCACGCTTTTGCGTCTCGCTGAGTAACAAAGCCTCGCTTTTGTGTTTGCTTTCGCTCGCCTGTCCAATCGGTGTATCTGAACACAGCTCGCCAAGTGTTTGTTTTTGCGTCTTTATACACAGACATTTTTAATCACCTCCCTCATAGTCAAGTCTTTCATAAAAGTATTTGCGGTTGACTCTGCCGGAAACTACTATCTTGCCTTGCTCGGCAAGCTCGTTATTTAACTGTTTCATAATCTTGTATGCGTAAGATTCTGAAACGCCCAGCACCGCTGCAACCTCATCCACTCTCATGAAGATAGTGGCATTTTCCATCGCAACGCCTCCTTTCAGTTTTAACAATATTGATTTTGTTTTGTTTGCAACCGTAACATATATGTTACGGTTTTTATATTAGCACATATTGTTTTCATTGTCAAGTGTTTTCTTAACAAATTTGATAAAGTTCTTGACACACCGTAGCAATTATGATATGGTGTTAATGAGGTGAACATGTATGGCTATTAGCGAAAGAATGAGATTTATTAGAAAAAAGCGTAATATGACGCAGAAATATGTTGGCACGGTGCTCGGCTTTGGTGAGAAGAACGCCGATTCCCGTATTGCGCAATATGAAAACGGAAGAAGAGAACCGAGAGAAGATGTCCTTGAGGAAATTGCCAAGATTTTAGGCGTGTCTACCGACGCGCTTGATAACCCCAATCTTGATACATACAACCGCTTAATGCATACCCTTTTTGCGATTGAGGATATTTACGGTTTAACGATTGACAGAATAGGCGGCAAGCTCTGCCTTGTTGCAGACGAGAACAGACCGGAATGCTTCACCAACCTTTTCTCCCGACTTAATGAATGGAACGAAATGAAGGAAAAGTTGAAGGATGGCAAGATTGACGAAATCCAATATGACAACTGGCGTTACAACTATCCGACGCGCTTTGTGGAAATCAAACCGAGTCAAGAGCTCAGCGATATGCTTGTTGCAGAGTACAATAAGAATCATAAGAAAAAGAAATAAAGAGAAAAGGCTAATTGATTACAGAAAATCAATTAGCCTTTTGTAATGTTTGTTTAGAATAATTCACTCGTGTTGCCATTTTGTTGCCAAAAGCAATTTCAAAACTGCAAAAAGTGAGTGTTTATGCGCCTTTCAGGACTAGGGAGCATTATTCCCACTCAATTGTGCCGCAGGGCTTTGGTGTGAGGTCGTAAAGCACGCGGTTTACGCCGTCAACCTCCGCTGTGATACGGTTTGTAATATGCTGTAAAAGCGCAAACGGAACATCCTCAACCGTTGCCGTCATTGCGTCCTTAGTATTTACGGCTCTGATAATTACAGGGTATCCCTCGTATCTCTTGCCGTCCTTTACGCCCACCGACTTAATGTCGGGAATCGCTGTGAAATACTGCCAAACCTTACCCTCAAGTCCGTTTTTGGCAAATTCCTCACGGAGAATTGCGTCAGACTCTCTTACACATTCAAGCCTGTCCCTCGTGATTGCGCCAAGGCATCTTACGCCGAGACCCGGACCCGGGAACGGCTGACGGAATACCATACCGTCGGGAAGTCCAAGCGCCTTGCCGACAACCCTTACCTCGTCCTTAAAGAGAAGCTTTACAGGCTCTACAAGCTCAAATTGTAAATCCTCGGGCAGACCGCCGACATTGTGGTGCGCCTTTACGCCGTCGCTCTCAAGAATATCGGGGTAGATTGTACCCTGTGCAAGAAACTCTATGCCGTCAAGCTTTCTTGCCTCTTCTTCAAACACTCTGATGAACTCAGCGCCTATAATCTTGCGCTTTTTCTCCGGCTCGGCAACACCTGCAAGCTTGTCAAGGAATCTGTCAACAGCGTCAACATACACAAGATTTGCATTCATCTGATTTCTGAAAACATCAATAACCTGCTCAGGCTCGCCCTTACGGAGAAGTCCGTGGTTAACATGCACGCAGACAAGCTGCTGTCCTACGGCTTTGATAAGAAGCGCTGCGACAACCGAGCTGTCAACACCGCCTGAAAGCGCAAGAAGCACTTTTTTGTCGCCAATCTGCTCGCGCAGAGCCTTAACCTGCTCGTCAATAAATGCGTTTGCAAGCTCAGGTGTTGTAATTCTTTCCATTGTTTCGGGTCTTTTATTAGTATCCATAAAATACCTCCTAAAAATTTTTACTGAAATATTATAACAAAATTGCGGTTTTTCGTCAACAATTACGGCGGTATAAAAATCCCCCGGACACTTGCGTATTCAGGGGATATTTTTTATAGCATATTTACAATTTGTTTTTTGTATTCAAGGAATTCGGGCGTGAGATTGAAGTCCTTTGCACGCGGCTTCGGTGCTTCGATGTGAAGCTCGTTCGTTATTCTGCCGTCGGTAAGGATACAAATTCTGTCCGAAAGCAGAATTGCCTCGTCAATATCGTGAGTGATGAATATTGTTGAGAGATTAATCTCATTCATAACATCAAGGTACCACTCGTGTATTCTGGACTTCGTTATAGTGTCAAGCGCCGAAAACGGCTCGTCAAGAAGCGCAACGCCGTCGGAAGCAAGGTATGTCCTGAGGAGCGCCGCCCTCTGCCTCATACCTCCCGAAAGAGCGGAAGGATAAAGCTGCTGCGTTCCCTCAAGCCCGAAGGAAGCGAAATGCCCGTCGGCTTTCTGCCGCGCCTCCCGTTTGCTCATACCTCTTAGCACAAGCGGAAGCGACACATTGTCGATAACCTTCTTATAGGGCAAAAGTAAATCCTTCTGAAGCATATAGCTGATTTTACCGGGTTTGCCCGTGATGTCCTCGCCCCTGAGCGTTACCCTGCCCTCCTCGGGCATATAGATACCCGAGAGGACATTGAAAAGCGTAGTCTTTCCTCCGCCGCTCACTCCGAGGAGCGACACAAGCTCGCCCTCGTTAAGCTCAAGCGATACGCCCTTCAGCACTTCCTTTGCGCCGAAGGATTTTTTTATGTTTTCACAAGTTAAAACTGCCATATTACTGTAAATAATCGTTTGAAAATCCCGTGCCTGCAGGAAGCTCCTTCTCAACAAGTCCTTCCTCGTAAAGCCAAGCGTAAAAGCCATCCCAGCGGGCAGGGTCAATATAGCCCCACTTCTGTGCGTCAGCGATATACTGATTTGCAAGATATTTCTGACTTTCCGTTACAAGCTGCTCGGAGCCTGTAAGCGAGCCCGTTTCGTCGCCGTTAATAAGAATCTGCGCAGCCTCCTCGGGATTAGCTACGGCATACTCATAACCCTTTCTTGTCGCCTCAAGGAATTTCTTTGCAGCGTCGGGATTGGTATTTAAGAATTCGTTGTTGGCAATAATCACGGGAGTGTAATAATCAAAAGTGGGATTGATGTCCTTGAAGAAGAAGAAATCAGTATCAATATTATTAACCTTCGCATTTATGCCGCCCCATGCGTAGAACACCCAGATTGCGTGGTCGGGATTATTATTGACATCCTGCGCTTCCTCGGTTACGGTGTTCGGGATAAGCGTAACTTTGTCCCAGTCGCCGCCGTCGCCGTTGACAACATTCTCCATAATAGCCTTCTCAGTCGGCGAATCCCATGTAAGATAGGTCTTGCCCGTAATGCCCGAAGGTCTGTCCATACCCTCGCCCTTCTTTGAAATGATACCCGAGGTGTTGTGCTGAATAAGTGCGGCAACAGCGGTAACATCGAGCGGAGTATCGGAGGTGAAGGCAGGCGCAAGCGTGTCCTGAGCGTCGATTGCAAACTGAGCCTGTCCTGCCGCACAAGCCTGAACAGCGCCGTTTTCAGGCGGCTGAACAATTGTTACATTAAGTCCTGCTTCTTCATAATAGCCCTTTTCAAGAGCAACATAAAAGCCTGTGTGATTTGTGTTCGGCGTCCAGTCAAGGCAGAGCGTGATATCCGTCCTGCCGCTGTCGCTGTTGTCGGCAGACTTGGAGCAAGCCGCAAGGCTAAACACAAGAACACAGACGAGTAAAACCGATAATAACTTTTTCATATTCTTTTCCTTTCATTGCTTTCTGAATTTTCATTTTCCCACGGCATGGAGAGCTTTTCAAGAAGCGCCACAAGCCCGAGAAGAATAAGGCTGATTGCGGAAATAAAAACAATCACCGCAAACATTTTGTCATACGCATACGCTTTCTTTACCCTTGTCATATACACGCCAAGACCCTCGAAGCCGCCGAGCCATTCGGATACAACGGCGCCGACAATGGCATATGACGCGGAGATTTTAAGTCCCGAATAAAAGGACTTGAGCGCGCTTGGAAACTTAATATGCCTGAAAATCTGAATCCTGTTCGCGCCCATTGCGCGCATAAAGTTCACCGTGTCGGGGTCAACGGCTTTGTATCCGTCGAGAAGCCCTATAACAATCGGGAAGAAGGTTGTAATAACAACGAGCGTGATTTTCGGCGCCATACCGAAGCCCATCCATAAAACCAGAAGCGGCGCAATTGCAATCGTCGGTATCGTCTGAGTTATTACAAGTATGGGATAAAGCGCCTTGTAAAGAAGCTCAAACCTGTCCATAAGCACAGCGATAACAAATGCAAGCGCAACGCCGATAAGCAGACCTATGCACGCCTCCTGCAATGTTACGCAGGCCTGCTTGAGCATAATCTGAAAATTCCCGGCAAACGCCCTTGCCACCTGACCCGGCGACGGCAGCATATACGCAGGGATAACCTCCCTGTCAGAACAGACATACCATATGAGCAGCACTACGGCAATCGCTACTGCAGGCGCCGTTTTATTGGTGATGCTTTGAAACCTTTTTGTCAATTGTAAGTACCTCTCCGTCAGGCGTGTAAACAACCTTGATGTAAGCGCTTACGCTGTCGCAGCCTGCCTTGATGGCAACCTTCTGACAATTTGATGCAATCTCCATAAGCTCATCGTAGCTCTCGCCCTCGATTGTTGTTTCAAACGGACCCACATAACAATTAAGTCCCGTGCTTTTAATGTAGGCGATTACCTCGTCAACAATGCGGATAAGCTCCTCCTCGCTGTCAACCTGAGGAAGCACCTGAATTGCAATACTTGCTTTCATTCAAATTACCTCTTTCTTAATATAAATTCACTTATTAAGCCAAAAGAAAAACCCCTGAAAAACAGGGGTATAATGTCATATCTCGTCTTCCACGCACGCATTACCGTGCAGGTTGAAGGGTATAATCTCAGCCGTAAACAGCACCCCTGACTTATTAAGTTAATGAGATTATATAACATATCGCGAAGGATGTCAATACGGCACAAGGAAAACAGAAAACGAAAGTCGCTAAAAGAGCATACCGACTTGACAATTCTATTATAAAGTGATACCCTTATTTTATGGGGTTTTCTCCCAGAAAATTACATAAACGAAAGAGGTAATTCCAATGAACGAGTACATTTCAAAGGTTATTGAAACAGCCGAAAAAAGAAATCCGGAAAAGCCTGAATTTATCCAGACGGTCAAAGAGGTTCTCGGCTCACTTGAAAAGGTGGTTGCCGAGCATCCCGAGTATGTTGAAGAGGACATCCTCGGCAGAATGATTGAGCCCGAAAGATTCATCACCTTCCGTGTTGCATGGGTTGACGATGAGGGCAAGACCCAGGTTAACAGGGGCTTCCGTGTTCAGTTCAATTCAGCTATCGGACCTTACAAGGGCGGCCTTCGTTTCCACCCGACTGTTAACAGCTCAATTATGTTCTTCCTCGGCTTCGAGCAGACCTTCAAGAATTCACTTACAGGTCTTCCGATGGGCGGCGGTAAGGGCGGCTCCGACTTCGACCCGAGAGGCAAGTCAAACGGCGAGATTATGCGTTTCTGTCAGGCATTTATGACAGAGCTTTACAGGCATATCGGTCCTAACATTGATGTTCCTGCAGGCGATATCGGCGTAGGCGGAAGAGAGATTGGTTATCTCTTCGGTCAGTATAAGAGAATCAAGGATTCATACGATAACGGCGTGCTTACAGGTAAGGGCCGTTCATACGGCGGCTCCCTCATCCGTCCCGAAGCAACGGGCTACGGCGCAGTTTACTATACCTGCGAAGTGCTCAAGCATATGAACGACGACATCAAGGGCAAGACCGTTGCAATCTCCGGTTTCGGCAATGTTGCATGGGGCGCTTGCAAGAAGCTTGCTGAGCTTGGCGCAAAAGCAGTTACTATCTCAGGTCCCGACGGATATGTTTACGACCCGGACGGTATCGTAACAGACGAGAAAATCAGTTACCTTCTCGAAATGCGCGCGTCTGGCAGAGACAGATGTCAGGACTACGCCGACAAGTTCGGTTGTCAGTTCTTCCCGGGTGAAAAGCCGTGGGGCGTAAAGGTTGATATAGCAATGCCTTGCGCAACTCAGAACGAGGTTACTCTCGACGAGGCTAAGAAGATTCTTGCAAACGGCACGAAGTACTACATCGAGGTTGCTAATATGCCTACAACCGAGGACGCATTCGACCTCTTCAGAGAGACCGAGGGCGTTATCATCGCTCCTTCAAAAGCAGTTAACGCAGGCGGCGTATGCGTATCAGGCCTTGAAATGAGCCAGAACAGCGCACGCCTCAGCTGGACGGCAGAGGAGGTTGACGCAAGACTTCATCAGGCAATGATTGATATTCATAAGAATTCAATGGAAGCAGCAGAGCGCTACGGCCTCGGCTACGACCTTGTAGCAGGCGCGAATATCGCAGGCTTTGAAAAAGTCGCAGACGCAATGCTCGCTCAGGGTATCTATTAATAAACTAAAAATCAAAAAGGCTCAGGATTTCTCCTGAGCCTTCTTTTTTATGCTTTGGCACCAAATGGGCACCAATTATTGTTTTTGACAAAAAATCAACCGGAAGGAAACAATTTTCAAACAAAAACACATTGGATAATAGCTACTAAAGCATTATAAAAAAGAGTTCTACAAGTGTAGAGCTCTTTCTTTTGATAGTGTTTATTTGTATTTTTCAAGCCTTTTTTCAGTAGCATCCATATAAACTTCATCTATTTCGATTCCAATAAATCTACGATTATTCTTTAATGCCGCCTCGCCTGTACTTCCAACACCACTAAAACAATCCAAAACAACATCGTTTTCATTTGATGCAATCTTTATAATTTTATCAAGAACAGCTATCGGTTTTTGTGTTGGATGCAATGATTTTCCGTCTTTGTCCTTTATTCTTTCCGCACCCATGCATATACCACTTTCAATAAAATTGTGCATATCTTTTTGAGTGGTAAAATTCCAAGTGTGTCCTTTATTCCAACAGCCAACTATTAATTCACAGCTATTTAAAAATGATGACTTTCTAAAGTTCGGAACGGGATTTGTTTTATGCCAAACCATAAATTGAAAAGTATCAAATTCAGGGTCAAATACTTTATGATATTCTCCTATAATATTGTAAGAACAAAAAATAAAAATATTACCTTTTGGCTTTAAAATGCGTTTAAACTCATTAATTAAATCTTTTGGCTGCAATTCAACTAAATCCCATTCTGCCAAATCGTTGTTAATATCTGACCGCCAATCAAACTTAATATTGCCTGTGCTATATTTAGCAATATTATAGGGCGGGTCAGTAAGTATTAAATCAACAGAATTATCGGGAATCTTTTTCAAAGCGGAAAAGCAATCTTCATTCAATAATAAGTATTTTTCAATTTGTTCAGTATTAATCATCAAAATATAATCCTTTAATTTTTGTTAATGCTATTCTTATTTTTTCTGCTGATTTTTGATACTGATTGAAAACAATATCAAAACCCTGTTCATCGTTACAAACAAAATTCCAATAATCTTTTCCAATTAATAGCTCATCTTCTGAAAAGAATTGTTTAACGCGCTCTTGTTTCCAAACTTTACCCTCGCCAAATTTATTATAAGCCGTTCCGAAGAAGATGAATACTTTGCTATTCTCATCATCTTTTAATTGATTTTTTAATAAAAAGAATTCTTCTAACAAAGCATTCTTTTCAGCGCGTGCTTTCTTATTGTCTAAATCTCCAGAAGCTTTAAGTTCAATTAAGTAATGCTCATTCTTTTCGCTTGAATAAAAATAGTGGTCAGTTATATGCGTTCTTTTATAACTTGTTATTTCTTTTGGATATATTGTAGTGTAATTTGAATAATGATTAATGCTTGGAGCTGCAATATGGTCAACATAACTATCCATTATTGAAGATATTTTTGACACTTGGTCAGGCAAAAGGAAAGAATCAATGCTGCCTCTTACTTCATAAGACAATTTTGCAATATTGTTTCCCATTTTTTCTAACACATTACCAAAAGAAGAATCGAACGACCTAACAAATGCTGAATAAAACATAAACTCTTCGCCCAGCTCTGCTATAAAACAATTATTCTTTTTCATATTGATAACGCCGTTTAAATCGTTTACTTCATCCGTATATCTTCCTATTAATCCTTCAGCAAACGCTTCAATGGCAGTATCAACAACTATTTCAATAGCATTTTGTTTTTTGATATCCATAAAAGAGCTCCTTACTTACTAATAACTACTGCGTTATTATAACATATTACTCTAACAATGTAAATTGTTTATTTGTTCAGTAAAAATCCGAAATTTGGTTAATCTTATTACGGCGCCCGTGCAGCGGGCGAAGCATCCTTACAAATCATTAATTAACAAGAAAATCAGCAAGGGTTATCAAGAGATAATCCTTGCTTTTGTTAGCTTTTTCATCATAATCCTCCAGAAAACAATTAGACACATCATGGGCAAAAAACCTAAAATGATGTGTCTAACTATAATTCTTTCTATTGGATTAATTTAATCTCTCGAAAGCCGCTTATTTCATAGCCTCTTCTACGGCAACTGCGCAGGCAACGGTAGCGCCTACCATCGGGTTGTTACCCATTCCGATAAGTCCCATCATTTCAACATGAGCGGGTACTGATGAAGAGCCTGCGAACTGTGCGTCCGAGTGCATTCTTCCCATTGTATCGGTCATACCGTATGAAGCAGGGCCTGCAGCCATATTATCAGGATGAAGAGTTCTTCCTGTGCCGCCGCCCGATGCAACTGAAAAGTACTTCTTGCCCTTTTCAACGCACTCCTTCTTATAAGTGCCTGCAACGGGATGCTGGAAACGGGTCGGGTTTGTTGAGTTACCTGTGATAGAAACATCAACGCCTTCCTTCCACATAATTGCAACGCCCTCTGTTACATCGTTTGCGCCGTAGCAGTTAACCTTTGAACGAAGTCCTGTTGAGTATGCCTTGCGGAATACCTCCTTAACCTCGCCTGTATAATAATCCATCTCAGTCTCAACATATGTGAAGCCGTTAACTCTTGCGATAATCTGAGCGGCGTCCTTACCAAGACCGTTAAGGATAACGCGAAGTGGCTGCTTTCTTACCTTGTTAGCCTTCTCTGCGATACCGATTGCGCCCTCTGCGGCAGCAAAAGACTCGTGGCCTGCGAGGAAAGCGAAGCACTCTGTTTCCTCCTCAAGAAGCATTTTGCCGAGGTTACCGTGGCCGAGACCAACCTTTCTCTGGTCAGCAACCGAGCCCGGAATACAGAAGCTCTGAAGACCCTCGCCGATTGCGGCAGCAGCGTCAGCAGCTCTTGTAACGCCCTTCTTTACAGCGATTGCACAGCCAACGGTGTAAGCCCACTTTGCATTCTCAAAGCAGATTGGCTGAATACCCTCAACAATCTTATACGGGTCAAAGCCCTTAGCCTGACAGATTTCTCTGCACTCTTCAATTGATTTAATATCGTACTGAGCGAGAACAGCAAGGATTTGCTTCTCTCTTCTTTCATATGATTCAAATAAAGCCATTATTTTATCCTCCTTACTCTCTTACTCTTTTCTCGGGTCGATAACCTTAACAGCGTCGTCAACTCTGCCGTACTGACCCTGTGCCTTCTCGAATGCCGTGTTAGCGTCGTCGCCTGCTTTGATGAAATCCATCATCTTGCCGAAGTTAACGAACTTATAGCCGATAATCTCATCGTCCTCGTCAAGCGCAATACCCGTGATATAACCGTCCGTCATCTCAAGGTAACGCGGACCCTTTGCAAGTGTACCGTAAAGAGTACCAACCTGTGAACGAAGGC
Source organism: Oscillospiraceae bacterium (assembly GCA_902791235.1). Taxonomy (GTDB): domain Bacteria; phylum Bacillota; class Clostridia; order Oscillospirales; family Acutalibacteraceae; genus Eubacterium_R. The sequence goes on along the minus strand of CADAUV010000001.1, from coordinate 45,136 downwards.
CCTTACCGAGGTCCTCAAGACCTGCGCCGACAACAAGACCGCCCTCTGAAAATGCGGACTGTGTTCTGCCGTAAACTATCTGGAGGAAAAGCTCCCTCATAGCTGTGTTAATAGCGTCGCAAACAAGGTCTGTGTTAAGAGCCTCAAGGATTGTCCTGCCGGGAAGAATCTCAGCAGCCATAGCAGCCGAATGAGTCATACCCGAGCAGCCGATTGTCTCAACGAGAGCTTCCTGAATTACACCCTCTTTTACATTGAGAGTGAGCTTACAGGTACCCTGCTGAGGAGCACACCAGCCAATACCGTGTGTAAAGCCTGAGATGTCCTTAATCTCTTTCGCCTTAACCCACTTTGCCTCCTCGGGAATCGGAGCTGCGCCATGAGCTACGCCCTGTGTTACGGGGCACATCATTTCAACTTCGTGTGAATAAACCATTTAGATTACTCCTTCCAAATTTTTAAAGCAAATTAAACTGTGCTTTCAATTTACCATTGTTATTATAACTAATTTACATCGCTACTTCAAGAGTAAATTTTAAGAATTGTTAAAGAATTATCAAGTATATTGAAATGCCGTGTAATATTTGGTATACTAATAAAACAGTTATGAGGTGAGGAAATGAAAATTAAGGACGGCTTCGCGAAAAGAGAAATCGCAGGAACATATATCGTCGTGCCCGTGGGTAAAAAAAGCTACGAGTTCAACGGCATGATTACGCTCAATGAAAGCGGCTCGTTTTTCTGGGACTGCTTCACACGCGACATAACGGTTGACGAGGCAATAAAGCTCATCACCGATGAATACGAGGTGGACGAAAAAAGAGCGCGCGAGGATGTCGAAAAATTCCTTGCACTGCTCAGCGATAACGGCTTACTTGAATAAAAACCCGGGACCCTGAATACTCAGGGTCCCGAATTTTTATAACTCCTGTTGCTCGCCGTGATGCTTGGAGGCTTCGATATTTTCCTCGCTCTGAACGGGCACGCCCATCTCGGTTTCGCCGTCGTAAGCAACCGTCGGATTGCTCTGCCACGCGGCGTATTTGTTTGACACGGCTTTGTTAAGCTCATACTTTTTTGCTCTGCGTTTCATAAAATCACCCTTTATAAAAAATAACAGTGGGATTACCCACCTTTATTTTTTGCGTTTATTCCGTTTTTATTCAGCGAGCAAATCATCAGGCACGCCGTCAATATCCGCGTCGATACAGACAGAGCGCCTTTATCTCCTTTATTTTATCCAAGTAAGTTTTCATAAATCTCCCTGTCTTTATCGCCGAATACATTAAAAATCACTTTGATATTGCTGCCCTTTTCCGCCCTGTACTGCCTTACGGTTTTAACGGCGATTTCCGCCGCCTCGCGCTGAGGGAAGCCGAACACACCCGTCGAAATACAGCAGAAGGCAACGCTTTTAATGCCGTTTTTCTCCGCAAGCTTAAGGCACTGCAGATAACAGGAGGACAAAAGCGCTTTATCCCTTACTGTCAGCGCGCCCTGAACTATCGGGCCGACAGTGTGAAGCACATATCTGCTTGGCAGATTATATGCAGGAGTAAGCTTTGCCTGACCCGTTTTTTCTGGATGACCCTGCAGGCTCATAAGCTCGTCGCATTTCAGCCTGAGGCGCACGCCTGCAAAGGTGTGAATACAGTTGTCAATGCACGCATGGCAGGGCATAAAACAGCCGAGCAGCTGTGAATTAGCGGCGTTAACAATTGCGTCGCACGCAAGGCATGTAATATCCCCCTGCCAGAGATAAATACCGTCCTCCGCCTCGCAAAGCTCGCCAAGCGAGGTAACGCCCCTCAGCGAAATCTCTTCTTTTAAGAAGTCATCCTCGACAGCAAGGTACTCATCGCTTATCGGCTTTGGCATACGGACATTCACAAGACTGCGGTAAAGCCTGAAGCGCTCCTCCCTGTCAGCGGGAAGTACAGTATCGGCGTATGCCTCGTTCTCATTTAAAAGATATCTGATTAACCATACAAGTCTTTCGTTCTGCGTCATATTATCACCGCCTTTATTATATCAGTTTTTAAAAGCTAACATACAAAAACGCTCTGTATCCGCAGAGCGTTTTTGTAGCGTTTTATTTTACTTTTTCTTATTTTTACGCGCCTCGAGCTCGCGCTGCTCCTCCTCAAGCTTAGCCTGAACTGCAGCCTCTTTTTCCGCCTCCTCAGCCTCAGCCTTCTCCTTGGCTTCGTCATAAAGAGCGATAATCTCGTCAAGATGACTGTAATTCTCCTCCTGAGTAAGAAGCTTTTTAGCGTCATTATAGGGCTTTGCCGCTCTGCCGAATTTTGCAAATTCATCCATAAGCGCCTTTGCCTGCTTCTGCACCTGCTTTTTCTCAGCCTGAAGCGACCTGATTTCAGCCTTGATTTCAGAAACGCGTGCGTTGTCGCCCGCCTTCTTCGACTCGTTCTGCTCCTTGACTAAATCAAAGACAGCCTCATCAAGCTCATCCTCTTTGTCAAAAAGTGCGGTGAGCGCCGCCATATCGGGCTCTTCAAATTTCTTTATCGTGCCGTAATATTTGTCAAACGCTTTTCTTGCGCCGATTTTGCTCTTAGCAAAGCCAATCTCAAACTTGCGAAGCGCCTTAGCCTCCTCGTCGGTCCTGGGCATTGCCTTGTACTTTTTAAGCTCTGCTCTGACGGCATTAATATCAATCTCGGTTATAGCCGAAAGCCCCTTGTTGTAAAAGTCCCTGTAAATCTCAATCTCGTGCTTATAGAGGTCGGAGCTGAATTTGTCAAGCTCCTTGCAGACAAACTGAGAAATCTCGATTTCCTCATTATACGCGAGGTCGGCTCTGTACTGCTTTCTGCCGTTGCCCTTTGTAAGCGTCCTCGGTTCAAGCTCAGCGGTTTTTCTTGCGTTTTCAACAAGGTCGATAGCCTCGACAAGCTGACGGTTTTTCAGCGCGCCGTTTGCGTAGTCCTCAAACATAGCCCTTACCTGAAGCACACGGATAACGCTCTTCTGCTTTTTCTCGGTAAAGTCGTAGAAGAAATAAGGCACAACATTAAGAAAAGCGCCGACGCCTGCCATAATGATAAGCGCAGGTAAGAATTTGTAAAGCAGGTCGGGCTGACCTGTTTCTATATCAAGAATATCGAATGGGTTTTCAAAGCCGTTGCCCTCCCTGATGCCGAACTTCTCCTGCACCGCAGGAAGAACAGCGGAGGTTGCAAGGGTTACAACGCTTCCTATTGTTGCGACTGCGGCAAACATACCGTCGATTCTCTCACCCGAGCGGTACTGCTGATAGTCGCGGATATCCGCCTGAATCGCAGGCGTAGTAATCTGCTCAAACGCCGCGAAAAGATAGTTGATATAAATACAGCCGAAAAGCCACCATATGTTACGCATATCGACAAGCATAAGAAGGATGCACACAACATTCATAAGGTTAACGCCGATAAGCACCTTTTTCTTACCGAAGCGCCGTATGCACACGGGTGCAAGAAGCATGCCCCACAGCGACGCGTTGCCGATAAGCGTATAAATCAAAGCCATCTGGTCGCCTGTTGCCGTATGGCCGTAGCTCTGTGAATAAACGAGAATATTTGCGTAAGCAAGCTCAAGGAAGCCGAGCCAGCCTGCAAGTGAAATAATCCAGAAATACTTATTCTTTGCAACCTCTCTGAGAGCGTCGGTAAAGCGAATCTGAATTGTATGGGTCTTTGCCTGAACAATCTTTTCACGCGTGTTGGCGTAAATGACAATCGTAAGAATAATACCGATAACCGCAAATACGGGATATGTAATCCTGTAAACTCTTATGTCGGTAAGCTGGTCGTTGGCAAAGCGCTTTGCAACCATAGGATTAACGATATTCATAATCGACGGCGCAAGCGAATAAACGATGGATTTTATAGCGAGTACATCCGTTCTCTCCTGAGTATTCGGAGAAAGAACATGAATAAGATTTGTGTAAGCGTCCTGAAAGAAAAAGAAGAAGAAATGAAGCAGGATGTTACACACGGTTACAACGGCGCATTTAGCTACATAGCCTGCCTCGTGGCCGAGAAATGTGCCGGGGAAAAGCGTGTAAAGCGAGCTGTACGGAAACCATACATAAATAAGCGCTATAATCGCCGTCGGTATGCCCATCGAAAGCAGATACGGTCTGTACTTACCGCCCTTGCCTCGCGTGTTGTCAACCATATTCGCCCTGATTGCCGTCAGCGGAATATTCAGCAGAGTTGACAGAAGATAGATTATATATACATCCTTCGGTCCTACGCCGATAGCGGTGCTGACGATAATATTCGTCGTGCTTACAATCAGCGTTGAGCCAAGCATTATAATGAAGTATGCGCCTATACCGCCGAAGGAATACGCCGCAATCTCCTTAAAGGGCATATACTTGCCCTTGGGCGGCTCCTTCCAATAATATCTGACATCATTCAAAAGACCCGTCGCCTTTTGTTTTATACCGTTTGCCATAAGAAATCCCCCAATTTCCATATTACAGTCTAATTCTACCACAGAGTATATATTAATGCAAGGTTAATAACGGCAGCGGTTAATTACACGGCATATATTTTGCAATAAAAAATCACATCTCGCCTAATTTCTAACAAGCAATGAAATGCAAACAAAGTTTGCGTGGTGGGCGGACACCCGCACCCATTTTATTGTCCGAGCGTAGCAAGTAACCGCAATTGTTCATTACTCATTGCTAATTCTTCATTGAAAAAAGAGTTCCGATTTCTCGAAACTCTTTTTAAATATTCAGGCTTATGGATTTAAGCAGGCTCCGCTTGAATTAAAGCGGTAGGTCTTGCCCTTATATCTGAGATTTGCAGTGCGCATTGCGCCCGAGGACTCAAAGTAATACCACTTGTTTGATATTTTCTGCCAGCCTGTAACCATTGCGCCGCCTGACTTGAAGTAGTACCATGTGCTGCCAATCTTTTGCCAGCCTGTTACCATTGCGCCGCCCGACTTGAAATAGTACCAAGTACTGCCGATTTTCTGCCAGCCCGTTACCATCTGACCGCCCGACTTAAAGTAATACCAAGTGCTGCCAATCTTCTGCCAACCTGTCTGCATTGCGCCGCCCGAAGCAAAGTAATACCAAGAGCCGCCGATTTTTTGCCAGCCTGTCTGCATTACGCCGTTGCTGTCAAAATAATACCACGCATTGCTTATCCTCTGCCAGCCCGTAACAGCACTTCCATTATCATAATAACGCCATACGCCGCTTTCCTTCTGCCAGCCGTTCTTAGTTACTATATCACCGTCAGAGCAGTGAACCGTAATCTGTCCGTTTTTGAGTAATCGTGGTAAACCGTAAGACGGATAATCATAATCATTACTTATAACCACATTACTCCACTGGTCTTTTGTGTTTGGATAATATATATCCGTAATTTTATATGAAGTATAACTACCGCCAATTGCATTATCATTTATCTTTTTAAGTGTTGCTGGGAAATATATTTTTTCAAGATTCTCCATAGCGTAAAAACACTTTGAGGAAATTTCTGTAAGTTTTGTTTTACTTAAATCAAGCACTGAAAAGCCTGAAGCCCAAAAAGCCTCTTTTCCGATATACTCAAGATTTTTAGGGAAATTGATTTTTTTCAGCTTATCAAATCCATAAAAATTTGATTCCCCAATAAATCGTAGTGAATCAGGAAAATATATCTCCGTAGTATTAACATGATAATAGGAATCAGTAAATGCCCAATCCGCAATACCTACCGTGCCGTCTTTTATCGCCAATTTCGTGCTTGTTCTGTCAAAGATTTGTTCAACGCTATATATATAATTACCTATATATAATATGTCTCCACTCCAATTATCCTCATCTTCCGTATAAGCGCAACCTGCAAAAGATGTACTATCAAAATATCTTATTGTATCAGGTAAATTTATTGAATATAAACTTTCACAATCACAAAAAGCAGAAGCGCCTAAAGATTCAACACCATCAGCAATAACCACGCTTTGTACATTGCTTTTTGCAAAAATATACGCTCCGATATCGGTAATACCCTTTTGAACGATAATAGATTTTATTGACAATTTATTAGAAGAAAACGGATTAGTATCATACTCATAATCATATGTAGCACCGCTACCTGACAGCGTAAGAACGCCCGTCGAGGTGTTAAGCGACCATGTAACATTTGCGCCACACTTTCCGCTTGTTGCGGCATACGCGGACAAATCCATTCCTGCCGTTATGGATAACAGCATTAAAACAGATAACAATAAGCTTGTAATTTTTTTCATAATTTACCTCCTGAATCAAACAAATTGTTTCATAAATATATTATCAAACATATTGTTTGATGTCAAGAAGCAAACAAACATTTTGTTGTATGATAAACTCAGAATAATCAAAGTGGGTTTTATTATGGATTACAGAAAGCGATTATATGATTTACGCATTGACCATGATTTAAGGCAAGAGGATATTGCAGAAATCCTTAATGTTACGGGTCAGGCATACGGGATGTATGAGAACGGAAAGCGCTGTTTATCAATTGAGCAGCTTTTAACATTATGTGAATATTACAATGTATCCTCGGATTATTTGCTCGGCTTGACCGATAACCCCGAAAGGAATAAATAAACACCGCACTCTCTCAGCGAGGTGCGGTGCATTTTTTATATACGGGCTGTCGCCCTTATCCGTTTTTCACTGTTTATTATTAATACTTTTCCGCTACGGAATTGAATATTGCCTGATGCTTATATTCGTCGTTGATTATTTCCTGAAGCTCGGGATAGTCCTTTACATAGGGAAGATAGCCGTCGCCGCCCTTCTTCTCGCCGTAGGCTATGCCTTTGAACAAAAGCTTTTTCGGCACGAAATTAAATACGGCTCCCGTAACTTTCGCAAGCGTATCCTTAGGTCTTAACTTCCTGTGCGTATACTTACTTAAAATTGCGGCGTGCTTTCCCTCGTCCTTAGCGGCGTCAAGGAAATGCGACCTGAGCTCCTCGTCATCGGTCAGAGCTGCGAAATTCTTATACATCCCGACAGCGTCAAGCTCGCCCTGCTGAAAGCTTAAAAACGCCTTTCTCTCCTGTGAAGTCATAACAATCCTCCGTTAGTTCTGTTTCCTCACAATTTCATAATCATCGCCCGTCGGGCGAAAATACCGACAGGTTTTACCGCTCTCCTCAAGGAGCCTTACATACTCATCCTCATCAAGCACGAGCGAGCAGAAGTCCTCGTCATTTTCCTCGTCGTATTCGTTATACCAGCATTTTTCGCAAAGGTTATCCAAATTTTCACTTCACTTTCCGCGTCAGTGTAAATATTAGTGATGGAAAAGGCGGATGCCTGTCATCGCCATTGCGATGCCGTGCTTATCACAGCACTCGATAACCTGCTCATCCCTTACCGAGCCGCCCGGCTGAGCGATATACTTAACGCCCGACTTAACAGCGCGCTCGATATTATCTTCAAACGGGAAGAACGCGTCGGAGCCGAGAGCGACATTGTCCATCTTCTTGTGCCACTCGGCTTTTTCCTCAGCGGTAAACGGCTGAGGACACTCGGTAAAGTACCTCTGCCATACGCCGTCGGCAAGAAGCTCCTCATAATCCTCGCTGATATAAAGGTCAATTGCATTATCGGCGTCGCACTTTCTCACGCCGTCAATGAAGGGAAGGTTAAGCACCTTCTCATTTCTGCGAAGCCAGAGCATATCAGCCTTATTGCCTGCCATTCTCGTACAGAGAATTCGGCTCTGCTGACCTGCGCCAACGCCGAGAGTCTGACCGCCCTGCGCATATACGACGGAATTTGACTGAGTGTATTTAAGAGTAATCATTGAAATAAGAAGGTCAATCTTCGCAATCTCGGGAATATCCTTGATTTTTGTCGGCATATCGTCGAAAAGGTCCTTTGTGATTTTCGCATTGTTTCTCTTCTGCTCAAACTTAATGCCGAATACCTGCTTGGTTTCCATCTCCTCGGGTACATAGTCAGGGTCAATCTGTATAATAAGGAAGTTACCCCTTCTCTTTGACTTGAGGATTTCAAGAGCCTTGTCGGTGTAACCGGGCGCGATAATTCCGTCTGATACCTCTTTCTGAAGGAAGAGCGCAACCGACTCGTCGCAGACATCGGAAAGAGCGGCGAAGTCGCCGAAGGAGGACTGTCTGTCGCAGCTCCTTGCTCTTACATAAGCCTCGGCAATCGGGGAAAGCTCAAGTCCATCGGGCACCATACACACCTTGCGGTCAACCTCCGAAAGAGGCTGTGCAACCGCCGCGCCTGCAGGCGAAACATGCTTAAACGAAGCCGCGCTCGCAAGACCCGTCGCCTCTTTAAGCTCCTTAACAAGCTGCCACGAATTAAATGCGTCAAGCAGATTTATATAACCTGCCGCGCCGTTTAATATCTCAAACGGAAGCTCCCTGCCGTCCATATGGATTCTCGCAGGATTCTGATTAGGATTACAGCCGTATTTAAGCTTATACTCTGTCATGGTAAGTACCTTCCTTTTCTTTTTAATACGCTTATTTTATACTATTACATTGAAAAATGCAAGCCACAATGCTACAATATAGACAATAATAGTTCTGAGGTGCATTATGAAGGGCATACTTGCGGTAAACCACTTTTTAAAGGGCGAAAAATTCGATACACTGCACAGGCATCTTATAAGCACGGCTGAAGCAGCCAGAATCACGCTTGAGCTTAAAACAAATCTCGAGCTTGCAACCGCGAAAGCCGAGGCGGATTTTGTCCTTTTCTGGGATAAGGATGTAAACCTCGCGCGCAGACTTGAAAAGGAGGGGCTCCCTGTTTTCAACAGCGCACGGGCTATTATGCTCTGCGACGACAAGGCAAAGACATACAACGAGCTTCTCGGCATCGTACCCCAGCCCGAAACGCTCACGGCGCCCCTCTGTTTTGCAAATGACGATATGACTGATTTTGTCGAAACAGCGGTAAGCCTTCTCGGACTGCCGCTTGTTTTCAAGGAGTGCTACGGCTCCTTCGGGCAGCAGGTTTTTCTCTGCAAAAGCCGCGAGGAAATAATGGGGCATATAAGCGGAAAACCTTTTGTCCTGCAAAAATTCATCAGGGAAAGCGCAGGCAGGGACATTCGCCTTGAGGTCGTCGGAAACAGCGTTGTCGCAGGAATGAGGCGTGAAAACGCAGAGGATTTCCGTTCAAACATCACGAACGGAGGAAGCGCCTGTTCCTGCTCTCCGACAGAGGAGGAATGTGAGCTTGCGCTGAAAGCAAGTCGGGCGCTCGGGCTTGACTTCTGCGGAGTCGATATTCTTGAGGGCGGACTTGTCTGCGAGGTTAACTCAAACGCCCATATAATCAACCTGATGAACGCAACGGGTACAGATATAGCGCCGCTGATTTTTGAGCATATTATGAGGAAAATCAAATGAGGGGTATACTTGTCTACCGTGAGGATGAAATCAGGCGAAATGCCTTTGCCGTTGCAGAATTTGAAAAGCATCTCTGCGTAAAAACAGTTACGGAAAATTACAGGGGCGCGGCTGATTTTGTAATAAACCGCAGTAATGATTACGAAATCGCAAAGCATTATGAAGACTGCGGCGTGAGGGTATTTAATCCTGCTGAGCTCACAAAAATTGCAAACGACAAGCAGGCGTGCTACGACCTTATGGAGAAAAACGGGATTGAGATTTTACCCACAAGGTACAGCGGTATCCCTGCGGTAAAAAAGCCCGTCGCGGGCCACGGCGGACAGGGCGTAATTATGCTTGAAAGCGCCGAAGAATTCGAGCCGGGATATGTTTACCAGAAGCCTGCTGACACGCTCGGAAAAGACCTGAGGGTATGGCTCATAGGCGGTAAAATCATCACCGCAGTGCTAAGGGAAAGCGAGAGCGACTTCCGCTCCAATTTCTGCCTTGGCGCAAACGCCGTGCCATACAGTTTAAGCGACAGCGAGCGTGCGCTCGTTTTAAAAATTTCCTCGCTGATTAAAAGCGATTATATCGGAATTGACTTTGTTTTCAACAACGGCAGCATAGTGTTCAACGAAATTGAGGACGCCGTCGGCGCGCGTATGGTCTACGCCAAAACGGATATCGACATACTGAACCTCTATTGCGAATATATCAAAACAGCGACAGGCAAAGGATAAATTTAATAAAGCATAATTAAAAGCCTTGCAAACTGTGAGTTTGCAAGGCTTTTTACAATTCCTATTTAAGATATTTGTCAATAAATCTGTCAAGGGTTTCATAATAGAGCTTTTCATCGGTCATAAGCGACTGCGCGTGCTTTGCGCCGTCAACGATGAGAAGCTCCTTCTCATTTCCGCAGAGATTATAAAGCTCCTCGCCCATCGAAACGGGCACGAAATCATCGGCAGAGCCGTGGATAAAGAGCATCGGCACCTTTGAATTTTTAACCGAGTCCCTGTTGTCGGTATCCGCAAGGTCATAGCCTGCAAATACTTTATTGAGCATATTGAACGCCTTAATAATCAGCTCGGGATTTTTAATGCCGCCAAAGGTCCTTACCGCGCTGCTAAACTCCTCAAGCGCATTTGTAAACGGACAGTCGGCAACCGCAAGAACAACCTGAGGCGGTACGCTGTCAACCATCTTACAAACCGTCGCGCCGCCCATTGAAACGCCGTGAAGAATAATCTTTATATCCTCGCCAAAGCGCTCAATAAGATAATCAATCCATTTTAAGCTGTCCTGACTTTCAAAAAGACCGAAGCCGACATATTTACCCTCGCTGTCGCCGCTTGCAACATGGTCAACATTGAGGAAATTATATCCCCTCTCAACATAATGACGAAGGAAGGTCGCAGGGTCGCCGTCGTGATTTGCGTGGTAGCCGTGAAGTCCGAGTACAAAAACCTTGCTCTCCTTTTCGGGATATGTAAGATAACCCTGAAGCAGCTCGCCTCTGTCGGACTTGATTGAAACATATTCCGTGTTCTGCTCGCGAATCCAGACTCTCTTTGTCTGAAGGAACTCTTCAAAGTCGTTCATATCGTCGGCGCCCTTTGAAAAGCCGATTCTGCCAAGCACCGAATTATAGCCTCTGTTTCTTCCCATTACATCGCGGTAGCCCTGAATAATCTCCTCCGCAATAAACGCGCCGAGTGCCGCTGCGCCGAGCGCTATTATTTTTTTACCTTTACCCATTATACTCTCTCCTTAAAACTCTATTACTCATCAATAACTATACCCTTTTCGGCTCTCTGCTGTGCAAGCTGTGCCTCCATCTCATCCTTATACTTACCCGTAATCTTATAGAAGAAAAGAGGAAGCGTACAAAGAAGAAGCGATATTGCAGGGATAATCGAAATAATGCTGAACATAGCCTGACGGATGTCAGCAGGCACCGTAAGCGGATTTACGGTTACATCCTTGGCGTTAATCATACTTACATCAATATTGACAATTATGTACATAAGAATGATTGCCGAGGTTGCAAGAGCGTTACCGAATTTATTTACAAAGCTGATAATTGCGGAGCCCATACCCGTAAGCCTGTATCCCGTTTTCCACTCCATATAGTCAAGGCAGTCAAATACCATAGCCGAGGTGCAGACATTGATAACGCCGCAGGGAATTGTCGAAATAAGCAGGCAGGGCAGGCAAGCCCAGAAATGCTCATATCCGATGAAATACATAACCATTGACGAGGCTGCGCCGAGAAGCGACGAGCCGATTATAAGCTGCTTGTAGCTGAATTTCTTTAAAAGAGGAGTTACGGCAATCATTGCGCCGAACATACCGACAGCGCTCGCCGCGGCAAGTATCATTGATACGGTTGAAAGATTACCCTGAAGCGCAGCTTCACTCTCCTCCGCTGTAAGACCCGTAAGGTCCTTTCCGATATAAAAGGAATATCTTGCAACATGGACTGCGCCTGCCTGAAACATATATCTTGCGGCTGAAATAATACCCATAAAAGCCGTGAGCATAAGCGGCTTACAGGTAAGGATAAGCTTAATTGCGCTTGGCTGGCTCTTATCCTTCTTGGGAGGAATGGGAATATTGATTCTTTCCTTTGTTTTGAAATAAACCCTTACAAAAAGAAGGTTTCCGATAACGGCGCAGAGTATCGCAACAACCATATACTTGGTCTTTTCAAGCGAGGTACCCGACATATTAAGCTTCGGCAGAATAAAGCCGAGAGCCATAAAGAGCGCCATGGGTATAGCGGAGCCTATTCCGTTCACGGTCCTTGCCTTTGATATAATAGAGCCTCGCTCGTCGGCATTGGGCGTCATCGCATTCGGAAGCGACCAGAACGGCACATCCGACGAGGTGTAAACCATACCCCACAGAACATATGTAACCGCCGCGTAAACCATAAGCGTTACGCCGTTAAACGGCGGCGCATAGAAAAGCAAAAGCGTAAGTATCGCAACAGGAACGGGAGTCCAGAGCAGATAGGGCTTGAGCTTGCCTTTCTTCGGATTTACATGGTCGACAATATAGCCCATAAGCGGGTCGTTGATAGCGTCCCACACTCTTGCAAGAAGCATAAGCATAAGAACAAAAATCGGCGAAAGCATAAGTACATTCAGGTAAAAGTCGGAAATGTACGAGCTCATAATTCCGTAGACCATGCCCTGTCCGCCTGCGCCTATCGCGTAAGCAAGCCATTCCTTTTTAGGAACATAGTTTTTTATCTTAGTTTCCATAAATCCCCCTGAAAGAAAGCAGACAAACCACTGATAAAAGCGGATTCAATCTGCTTTTTTATTATTACTCAACCTTGCCGAACATCTCGCTAAGTCCTGCGCCCTGACGGTAGTAACGGAAAATAACCTTACCTATAATACCGTCTTTTTCAACATACTTATTATTCCAGTATCTCGCGTCGTGGCTCTCGTTACGGTTATCGCCCATCATAAAGTATGAGCCCTCGGGTACCTCGTAAGGACCGAAATCGCCGTATGCCTTCTCACGCAGATACTTGCTCTCGTCAAGCACATACTGCTCGCCGTCGGCTGTTGTTATATAGGTCGCGCCGTTTACAATCTGAACGGTCTCGCCGGGAAGTCCGATAACACGCTTGACATAGTATTTCTCGTTGCCGTAGGACTGCGGCATATCCTCGTCATAATCGGGATTGATAAAGATGACAATATCCCCTCTCTCAACCTCGTCGTTGACATAGGCAAGCCTGCTCGCTATAACCCTGTCCTGAAGCTGAATTGTGTCAAGCATAGAGCCCGTCGGCACAACCGCATTCGCAAAAACAAGCGTCTTTAAAAGCACTGCAACAATGACCGCAATAATTATCGGCGTCAGGAAGTCAATCACTTCCTTCATCTTGCTCTGCTCGGGCTTATCCTTGCCGCCGTTCTTTTCATTTCCTTTTTCGCTCTGCGCTTCCGCTTTCTCCTCAGCCTCCCTCTCGGCAAGCTGGGTGGGACTCTCTCCCTCGTTGGTGTCAAAAATTTCCGCACCGCAGTTCACGCAGACCTTCCAGTCGCCCTTATCTATAAAGGTGTCTGAGCCGCACTTTTTACATACCATAGTTTATTTCTTCCTTTTTTTACCAAGAATTTCACGAAGCGTTATAAGCTCGTCGTAAGCCGTAGCCTTTTTCTTAAGCTCAAAGCCGTCCGCACTGCATTCGATATTGAGGTCAAGCTCGCCCTTCGCGTTGCCGTCATACGCGCTGCAGTCAAAGCCCGAATCAATATAGAGCTTTACCATCTTGTTCTTTTCACGCACGACGGTAATCTTATGATTATTTCCGCTCAGAATACTCGGGCTTACAAGCTCACAGCCTGCACAGTTAACCTGAACACAGCCCTTTCTCACCTTAACGCTGATATCGCCGTTATCGCAGATGTCGATATTCTCCTCGCCCCTGTAGTTAAATCTGAGGGTGAACTCGTCCACGCCCTCGAGGTAATCATATCGCCTGTCCCTCTTGCCGAACTGAAAAATCTTAACCTCAAACGGCTTTAATGTAAGGTCGAGCTTATCGCCGTAGCTGTAACTGTCATAGCTCTCGCCTGCGCCGACATTGTAAACATTATACCTCTGCACCTTGTTCATACTCTCCGGACAACCCATAAGCTTGTTGAAGGTGAGCGTAAGCGAGGTCTTTTCGTCAGTCGGATTACGAAGCGCAACAATACCGTCGCCGTTAGCGTTCCAGCCGAAATATCCGTAGATATTGTTCTCGTCGGGCTTTCCGCCGAGGAAGGTCATATTCTCAAGTATATCGAAGTTGCTCTTCTGCCACTTGAGAACATTTGAAAGCGTACGCCACTTTGCCTTGTTCATAATCGAATAGCTTATATAAAGCTCGTTAAGCGCCGCGCCTCTGCAGGCGTTAAAGTAAAGATACTTCTCAAACTCCTCGTCGGTGTACTCAACTCCTGCCATTTTACCGTACACGGGCTCATGATTAAAGATATACTTAACAGGCACCTGATATGCACGGGTGCAGAAGAAATCATAATAACGCGAATCCCTGTAAGTCAGCTCCGCGTCAAGCTTTGACTGATTTTCATTATTCTCGGCAAAGACGATGTCGTCGCAGTTTTGCAGCCACAGGCTGTTTACATACTGAAGCCACCACGGCGACGGGAAGGTGTAATTACCGAGTGTAATCCTTATATTCCTGCCCTGTTTGCTTCTCGCCTTGCGGACTGCCCTGAAAATCTCAATCCAGTTTTCCCAAAGCTCCGTTATCTCGTACATATCGTCCTCGCCGCCGACCATATGCCCGTGGCGCTCGTTTGTACAGGGGTTTAGCATAAAGCCGTCAAGCTTCCAGTAATCAATATCAAATTCCTTTGTGGACTTCACAAGAAAATCGCAGAGATTTTTCTGATAAGTCCTGTCGGCAATACAGATGTCGCCGCCGTTTGCGTTATATGCGCCAAAGCCCTTTTTCTCAAGGCGCTTTGCGAATTTATCCTGCCTGTCGTAGCCGCCGCGCGGACTTAACCACAGACCGATGCCCGAGGAGAAACGCGAGGTAATATTGCTTAAATCGTAAAGCTGATTCGGGAATTTACGGTTAAAAGTCCAGAACGGCTTACGGTAATCGTTCCATCCGTCGTCAACAACATAGGCGTTAATCGGAGGCACTCCGTTTTGTGAAAGCTGCTTTTCCACCTCGAAAAACGCCTTCTGCAAATTATCGGCATTGATATTGTACTTATGGTCAAACCAGCTGTTATAATTCACGCAAAAATCCGTGCCGACGGCAATACTGTTGATATAGTCATAGAAAGCGCGCTGAACATCGAGAAGCTCACGGCTTTTCGCACCGCCGACAACCGTTACGGGACAACTGAACTCTCCGTCAATATGCCTGCCGACAAAGTATTTGACCTGACCCACGCCGAACACAATTGCATTATGCGTCGCAGGGAACTCGCAGCCGAAGAAAAGCGAATCAATATAAAACGGCTGTCCGAGCGAGGCGCGAAGAGGAGTCTGCTCTCCGTCAACATCAACGGGGACGCAGAAATGCGCCTTTGAATTAATAATGCCCACATGCTCAAGCAGGATGTAATCAATCACCTTGTCATTTTTCTGAGTGAAGGTAATCTGCTTTTTCAGGGTGTTGCCGTCCTCGCCTGCCCAGAAGGAAAGCTTAACGCTCACACCCATATTCTCATTATAGATAAATGTGAGAACGCCGTTTTCAAAGGTTGAATCCTTAACCGTCATTCCCTTCGAGGAAAACTCGGTGCCGTCCGTGAAACGGAAAAGGAACTCAACGCTGTTACCGTCGGGGATGAAATCCATACGCGACAGCACATTTCTTATCTGTGAAGCATAGAGGTATCCCTCATGCACCTTGAATTCCCTTTGTAAAATCTTACTTTCAAGTCTGTACATACTTTTATTCCTTAAATTCTCTCGCTAATCTGCTCTAAAGCCGTCGCGAGCTGGTCGGGACACGAGGTTCCCTTGAAATTACAGTCAATGCCTCTGAGGCTCTCTATAACCTCGTCGATATTCCTGCCCTTTACAAGCGCGCCGATACCCTTCAGGTTGCCGTTACAGCCGCCGACAAAGGATACCTCGCCGAGTGTTCTATCGTCATTTACTTCTATTGTAATCTCCCTTGAGCAAACGCCCCTCGGTGTATATTTAAAAGTCATTTTTATACCTCCGCAAATAATCCGTGCCCCCGTATCCGCAGGGCATACCAAATATATTATACATATATTTTCGGCATATTGCAACTTTTTAATATAAATTAGTCGTCCTGCAAATTTATTGAAATATTATCAAATAATTTATTGAATTATAAATACTGTTATGATATTATTTAAACGATGAAAATTTTTAATAGCGAGGTATTATCTATGGAAAAATTAAAGGTCGGCATTATCGGCGCAGGCCGTATCGGTCAGGTACACGCAAAGTCAATCACCTACCACATTCCTCAGGCTGAGATTGTCGCAATCTCCGACATCTATGTTGAGGGCGCTAAAAAGGTGGCTGAGGAGCTTGGCATCCCCAACTATTATGAGGACTACCACGAGATTTTAAACAATCCCGAGATTGACGCCGTGCTCATCTGCTCATCAACGGATACGCACGCTGATATTGCAATTGAGTCTGCAAACGCAGGAAAGCACATCTTCTGTGAGAAGCCCGTTGACCTCACGGTTGACAAAATCAAGGCTGTTATCAATGCAGTTGACAAGGCGGGCGTTAAGCTCCAGATTGGCTTTAACAGAAGGTATGACCACAACTTTGCTTATATAAAGGATTTAGCAAACAAGGGCAAGCTCGGCGAGCTTCAGACAATCAAAATTACTTCAAGGGACCCCGAGCCGCCTCCGATTTCATATGTCAAGGTTTCGGGCGGTATCTTCCTCGATATGACGGTTCACGATTTTGATATGGCGCGCTTCATCGGCGGCGAGGTTGAAGAGGTTTACGCTAACGCAACAGTTATGGTTGACCCCGCAATCGGCGAGGCAGGCGATGTTGACACCGCTCTCGTTGCTCTCAAATTCAAGAGCGGCGCTATCGGCGTAATCGACAACTGCAGAAAGGCTTGCTACGGCTATGACCAGAGGCTCGAGGTATTCGGCTCCGCAGGTCAGGCAAGCGCAGGCAACGACACTCCGACAAATGTTTCCTACATCAACGAGGACGGAAATCAGAGCGACAAGCCGCTTTACTTCTTCCTTGAGAGATATATGAAATCCTTTACGGATGAGATGACCGAGTTCATCGACTGTGTTGTTAACGACAAGCCCACAAGAACGACCGTTAACGACGGACTTGAGGCGCTTCGCCTCGGTCTTGCCGCAAAGCTTTCCGTGGCTGAACACAGACCTGTAAAGCTTTCCGAAATCGAGGGTTAATTCTTAATTCATAACGAGGTGTTATTTATGAAAAGAGAAAGACTTACAATGTCGCAGGCTCTTGTCAGGTTTCTTGACAATCAGTATATTGAATGCGACGGCGTTGAAACAAAATTTGTAACAGGTATGTTCGGCATTTTCGGCCACGGCTGCGTTGTCGGCGTTGGTCAGGCTCTCGAGCAGGGCGGACATAATCTTAAATTCTATCAGGGTAAAAACGAGCAGAATATGGCGCTTGCCGCTGTTGCATACGCAAAGCAGATGGACAGGAAAGCCATTATCCCCTGTGTTTCGTCAATCGGCCCCGGCGCTACTAATATGGTAACCGCCTGCGGCTGTGCGACTGCGAACAGAATTCCGCTTCTCGTTCTCCCGGGCGACACCTTCGCGTGCCGTCAGCCCGACCCTGTTTTACAGCAGGCTGAGTTTTTTGACAACTACGGCAGAACGGTTACCGACGCATTTAAGGGCGTATGCCATTATTTCGACAGGATTTTAAGACCCGAGCAGCTTATGACTGCGTGCATTAACGCTATGCGCGTTCTCACCGACCCTGCCGACACGGGCGCGGTTTGTCTTGCTATGCCGCAGGATGTTGAGGGCGAGGCTTACGACTACCCCGAGCATTTCCTTCAGAAAAGAGTTTGGCATCTTGACAGAAGACCGATTAGCGCTTCACAGCTTGACAGAGCGGCTTCGCTTATCAAAGAGGCTAAGAAGCCGATTATCGTCTGCGGCGGCGGCGTGCGTTACAGCGGCGCTGAAAAGGAGCTTCTTGAATTTGCAGAGAAGTACAATATCCCCGTAAGCGAAACACAGGCAGGTAAGGGACTTATCGACTGGAAACATCCGCTCAATCTCGGCGGTATCGGCGTAACGGGCGGCAAGGCTGCAAATGTTATCGGCAGGGACGCTGACCTCGTTATCGGCGTCGGCACCCGTTTTACAGACTTTACAACATCTTCAAAATGGCTTTTCAATGAGAACAGAAAGGTGCTTGGAATCAATATCTGTCCGTTTGACGCATACAAGATGGACGCTGAGGCAATCGTTGCCGACGCGAAGGAGGCAATCAGTGCTCTCATCTCCGCCTGCGACGGTTACAAAACCGCTTACACAAACGAAATTGCAGAGGCTAAAAAAGAGTGGGACGCAATTGTCGACAGCTATTACACAACCGAGCTTGACGGCGGTCTCAACCAGACTCTCGCACTCGGTATCATAAATGAATTTATGGACGACGACGCAATTGCCCTCGGCTCTGCAGGCTCGCTCCCCGGTGATATGCAAAGGCTGTTCAGACCTAAGAACAGAGGCACTTATCATATGGAGTACGGCTATTCAAATATGGGCTACGAGGTTAACGGTGCGCTCGGCGCAAAGCTTGCAAAGCCCGACTCCGAGGTATACACCTTCTGCGGCGACGGCTCCTTCCTTATGGGACACAGCGAGCTTTACACAGCGGTACAGGAGAACCTTAAAATCAATGTCTGTCTTTTTGACAATATGGGCTGGGGCTGTATTGAAAACCTGCAGAACAATCAGGGTACCGACACCTTCGGCACGGTTTTCCGCGCAAGAAACCCCGTAACGGGTATGCTTGACGGCGACGAGATTGCAGTTGACTTCGCTAAAATCGCTGAGGGTTACGGCGCAAAGGGCTACACCTGCCGCACCTCCGATGAGCTGAGAGCTGCGCTTCTTGACGCTAAGAAGCAGACGGTTTCCTGCGTCTTTGACATCAAAGTTCTTCCAAAGACAATGACCCCGGGCTTTGAGTCCTGGTGGAGAGTCGGCGTTGCCGAGGTTTCAAAGAGCGAAACCGTTGCGGCAGCATATAAGGATATGCAGGAAAATATCGCAAAAACATTTGATTATTAATTAGGAGAAAATAAAAATATGCTTGACCCAAACAAAGTAAAACTTGCTATCGCACCAATCGGCTGGACTAACGACGATATGCCCGACCTCGGTGCTGAAAACACCTTTGAGCAGTGCATAAGCGAAATGGCGCTTGCAGGCTTCAAGGGCTCGGAAATCGGTAACAAATATCCGCAGGACCCCGATGTATTAAAGAAATATCTTGACATCAGAGGACTTCAGATTTGTAACGCATGGTTCTCTTCCTACCTCACCTCTAAGCCTTATGAGGAAACAATTGAGGCTTTCAAGGCGCACTGCGACAAGCTTTACAAGCTCGGCGCAAGGGTAATCGGAGCTTCCGAGCAGGGCAACTCCATTCAGGGCGACCTCACAAAGTCAATCCTTGACGAGAAGCCTTACTACACTGACGAGCAGTGGGAAATTGTTGCAAAGGGCTTTAATGAGATGGGCGCTTACGCCAAGTCAAAGGGTATGTACTTCACGGTTCATCACCATATGGGCACGGGCGTACAGACCGTTGAGGAGATTGATAAGCTTATGGAGATTACCGACCCTGAGCTTGTGTACCTTCTTTTCGATTCAGGTCATCTCACCTTCGCAGGCATCGACCCCGTTCCCGTACTCAAAAAGTATGTTAACAGAATCAAGCATGTACATCTCAAGGATGTACGCCTTGATGTTTATAACAATCAGGTAGTGCCCGAGCATATGAGCTTCCTTGACGCAGTAAGAGCGGGCGTATTCACCGTGCCCGGCGACGGCGATGTTGACTTCAAGCCAATCTTCGATATTCTCGCTGAGAATAATTACGAGGGCTGGGTGGTAGTTGAGGCAGAGCAGGACCCTGCAAAGGCTAACCCGTTTGAGTACGCTGTTAAGGCAAGAAAGTATATTAAAGAAAAAGCAGGTCTTTAATTAAATAAACAAAAAGCGGAATTGACCAAATGTCAATTCCGCTTTTTTGTTATTCCCCGTCCTGCTCTTCAAGGGCTTCTATTTCCTCATTTGTTAAATTATAAATATAATCAATGAGCTTGTCCCTGTTCGCGTCGGTATTTATCGCAATTACGCTTGCTCCGTTTTTATTCGCGTACTCCCATGTTCCCTCAAACGGCACCTTGGTCTGATACATATTTCCAAGACAGGTTGCCGCCGCAGTGCCGAGAGAAACAAGCTCCGAGGTGCTGAGGTTTGTTTCAACATAGGGCGCAGCCTTGACTGCGATATTGAGAAGCGCGAGAGGATTACGCTTTGCGCCGCTCAGGATAGCCTGCATAACAGTACGCTGGCGCTCGGTGCGCTTCCAGTCGGTGTCAATCTTTCTTATTCTGCAATAAGCAAGCGCCTGCTCGCCCGTGAGCTTATACTCGCCCGACTCAAGAGTAACATTGCCGTAACGCTTTGGATGATTTGTTACCTCGTCAGCCTCCTCCTGAGTTACATTCACATTAACTCCGCCGATGCTGTCAACAAGCACCTTGAACATATCGAAGTCAACAACCGCATAGCCGTCGATTTTAACGCCGAAATTATACTCAATTGCGTCAACGACGCCCTGATAACCTGCGGAGGAGCAGGCGGCATTAAGCCTCTGATTACTGTTAAGCGTCGGCACATACACCCATGTATCGCGCAGGAAGGAAACCATTTTAACGCTGTGATGATTTTTGTCCACCGATACAAGCATCATAGTGTCCGAGCGCGAAGCCTCGGTTTCATCGTCGGGTCTTGCGTCAACGCCGAGGAGAAGAATATTCTTAACACCGCTGTCGCTTTTAAGGTCGGCGGCATTTACATACGGGTTTTCAAGCTTATCATTATGATTAATCCTTGCAAGACTTACAAGCCCCGTGCCGCCTAAAACAAGTACAAGCACAAGGATAAGCGCAAGTATTATTTTACCGACGGGCTTTTTCTTTTTGCGCTTTGGCGGAGTTCTTCTCTGCGGCGCGCTCTGCACACGCCTTTCGGGCGGTCTTATCTGCTCAGAGCTTCTCCGCTCGGGCTGACGGGTGATAAAGTCCTCGTCGTCAAAATCAGTGCAGGGATTAAAGCCGCGCTGATTATCCGTAACAACGGGCTCCTCGCCGCCGTAATCAATCGGAGAGGTTCTGCCGTAGTAATTCTCATTTTCGGGAACGGTACGGTCAACTCCCATATTCTTGTATAAATCAGGTCTTTCGTTTTCAAAACGAGGCATATTCTACCTCCTCAGTATAGTTCTTTCTTTAATATTACTATATTATAAGCTTTATTTCAATATTAATCATTGACATTTAAGGTGTATTTATTTTAAAATAGATTTGCGAGTCGGTGAGGTAATTGCGTACAGCTTGCTGTATGAGGAAAGTCCGAGCAGCGCAGAGCAGGATAACGGCTAACGGCCGCCGAGAGCAATCTCCGGGACAGTGCAACAGAAATAAACCGCCTTAACAGGCAAGGGTGGAAAGGCGAGGTAAGAGCTCACCGAGGGAGTGGTAACATTCCCTGCCATGTAAACCCTATCCGCTGCAACATCGACTAAGGGGTTGTTTGCTCGACACATAACCTTGAAGGATGGCTTGAGCGCAGGAGTAATTCTGCGTCGAGATAGATAATTACCGTATACAGAACTCGGCTTATTGCCGGCTCGCTACCGACTTAAAGTCATATAGGAGGAATTGTTATGCTTGTTAATATGAGAGAGCTTCTGGCTGACGCCGAGGAAAAGGACTACGCGGTAGGCTCCTTCTCGGTTGCGAATATGGAAATGGTGCTTGGCGCAATTAAGGCTTTTGAGGAGCTTAATTCGCCTGCAATTTTACAGATTGCCGAGGTAAGACTCAAACAAAGTCCGCTTGAGGTTATCGGACCTCTTATGGTGGCAGCCGCAAAGAACGCCAAAACCCCCGTTGCCGTTCACTTCGACCACGGCAAAACGATGGAGAAAATCGGTCAGGCGCTTGACCTCGGCTTCACCTCGGTTATGTTCGACGGCTCACATCTTCCTCTTGATGAGAATATTGAAATGACAAAGGCTGTAAAGGCTCTTGCCGATATGACGAATGCGGCGGTTGAGGCTGAGATAGGCTGCGTAGGCGGCAGCGAGGACGGAAGCGAGGATATCGCAATCAACTGCACAAGGCCCGAAGACGCTGTACGCTTTGAAAGCGAAACGGGCGTTGACGCGCTCGCCATTGCTATCGGTAATGCGCACGGCAATTACAAAAGCACGCCGAAGCTCCGCTTCGATATACTCGAGGAGGTTGACAGGCTTACAAAGGTACCCCTCGTGCTTCACGGCGGTACGGGCATTACTCCCGACGATTTCATCCGCTGCTCGCACACGGGTATAAAGAAAATCAATATCGCCACGGCAACCTTTGACAGTGTTGAAAAAACAGTGCGCGAATGTTATAATGAAAACAGTATAAACGGTTATTACGACCTTCAGGCAGCTGAGGTTGAGGGCGCTTATCAGAATGTTAAAAAGCACATCCTCATCTTCGGCAGCGACAATAAGGCGTAAAACCATAAAGGAAGGTAATTGATATGCAGAATTATGTTAGCTTTGATATGAGTAAGCCGCTTGACTTTATTCCAATCGGAAGAATAGCAATCGACTTCAACCCGACAGATATGTATATGCCTCTCTCAGAGTCATCAAATTTCAACAAATATGTCGGCGGCTCGCCTGCGAATATCGCAGTCGGTCTTGCAAGGCTCGGCTGTAAGGTCGGCTTTTGCGGCTGCGTGAGCGACGACCAGTTCGGCGACTTCGTTGTAAACTATTTCAATAAGGAGGGTATCGACACAAGCCGTATCACAAGAGCTAAAAACGGCGAATGTCTCGGCCTCACCTTCACGGAAATTCTTTCAAAGGAAAAGTCCTCAATCCTTATGTACAGGGATAATGTGGCTGACTTCTGTATGGCTCCCGAGGATATCGACGAGGAGTATATTGCGTCGGCAAAGGCAATAGTGATAAGCGGTACCGCTCTCGCACAGTCGCCGTCAAGGGAGGCTTGCCTCAAGGCAATGATGCTCGCAAAGAAAAACAACACAAGAATTATTTTCGATATCGACTACCGTGAGTACACATGGAAGTCCGCTGACGAGATTGCGGTTTATTACAGCCTTGTAGCTCAGAATGCGGATATCATTATGGGCTCACGCGAGGAGTTTGACCTCACGGAAGGCATTGTAGGCGTTAAGGAAAGCGACCCCGAGTCCGCTAAGTACTGGCAGTCCTTCGGCGCGGCTATCTGCGTTATCAAGCACGGCAAGGAGGGCTCAACCGCTTACACAAACGACGGAAAATTCTATTCAATCAAGCCGTTCCCGGCAGTTAAGCTCAAGGGCTTCGGCGGCGGCGACGGCTACGGCTCAAGCTTCCTTTACAGTCTTTTACAGGGTAAGGAAATTATCGAGTGCCTTGAGTTCGGCTCAGCCTCAGCTTCAATCCTTATATCCGCTCACTCCTGCTCGGACGCAATGCCGTCAGCACAGCAGGTAGAGGAGTTCATCAAAAAGAGCAAGGAAGAGTACGGCGAAATGGTTGCGAGAGTATAATCGCAAATTAAAGGAGATAATTTATGATATGTAACAAATGCGGCGCTGAAGTTCCCGACGGTACAAAATACTGTATGAACTGCGGCGCGGAGCTTGAGGCTCAGCCACAGCCCGAACAGACTTACACAAACACCTCCGTCAGCGGTGCAGCTTCACCGCAGCAAAACACAAACCAAGTCCCGCCACAGACAAACGGCGGAGCAATCCCTCCGCAGCAGAGCGGCAGCTATCAGATGCCGTATGGCGCACCCTATGCGCCTGCGCCACAGCCGCCAAAGGAGGAGAAGGCGAATGTATGGCTTGTAATTCTCTCGGTGCTGTTCCCGATTGCAGGACTTATAATTTTCTTTGTTGATAAGGACGCCAAGCCGAAAAACGCGAAAGCATGCGGTCTCGGAGCGTTAATCAGCTTCATTATCCGAATAATTATGTGCATCGCAGGCTTCGCAATCTTTTCAACATATATAGTTAAGCACGCCGACGATTTTCCGAATTACGAGGACTTCAGCGAGGACTTCGATTTCGACGAGGATTTCGACCTTGAGGATGATTACGACGGCGATATTTACGGAGCCTTCGACACGGAGCTCGGTTATTACTACAACCTGTATTTCGCAGTTGACTACAATTTGCCCGAGAACTTCACCTTCTTAAGCTACGGCGAGATTGCTCAGGACGGCGACTATCAGTTCGAGGAGGGAACGGGAGTTCCTTATGCGCAGGAGGGCAGCGGAAAGCTTTACTACGATTCAGTGGCAATGGCTGATGATAACACGGCGATGATTAAAACCGCAGTTGTCAGCAGGGAGGCAGGCTACACGGACGAAAACGATGTTCTTAAAAAGCTTACCGACGAATCGCTTTACGCAAATTACGAAGATGTCAACATCTCGGCTTTCTATGACAAGGATATCGCAGGCAGGGAATTCAAGCTCTGTCAAATCAGCTATAAAACAAACGATATCTCCTATACCGAATGTATTGCAGTAACGGAGGAGGACGGCGCGTATATGCTTGCACAAACCGTCGCAAACGCTCAGTCTGAAGAAGACGCATCACAGCTTCTCGAATACTACTTTTATTAATACGAAAACCTGACAGGCAGCCGCATATGCGGCTGCCTGTTTTCTTTTATATTCCGGCTTTCCTGTAAGTGAAAGCTTTTTATTTACCTGTTAAAAGAATCATCTCTAATAAAAAAGAGGGTGGCATTTCTGCCACCCTCCCGTTATTTATTCAGGATTAGTCCCAAAGCTCGGGGCTACTCTCAATGCCCGATGCAGTGAGTACATCAACTGTGTCGAATTCCTCAACCTCAGCTACGGGCTTTGTGTAAAGTTCTTTCATGTTTGTAGTCCTCCTATTAACACTTATTAATAAGTATATGTCTGAGGAGCAGCATAGATTACATGGCTCTCGCCGGAAGCATCCTTATAAGCAAGGAATGCCTTAACGATAACCGTACCGGTCTGTGAGCTGTAACCATAGTTGAGCTGGAACTGCTCTGAATTTGTCTTGGTGTAGAATGCCTTTACGGTTGCACCATCAACATCATCAAGAGTAGACTCAGCATCGCAACCCTTACCGTAAACGAAGCCGGAGCTTACGAATGTATTGCCCTCGCCAAGAGTCTTAGTTGCAAGGAATGCAACCATTGTCTTGCCGCCTGTTACATAAGGTGTTGCAGAAATGCCTGCAACTGCAGCGTCAGCTACTACAGCAGCTGTCTCATAAGTGAGCTCTGTATTTGCACCAACGAAGAATGTGTAAGACTTGCCATAGCCAACTGCTACGCCGTTAATCTTCCATACCTGTGCGTCATCAGCAGATACAGTTACCTTTGTATCATAAGCAATACCGTCTGCAACATCAGTGTACTCAGCACCGTTAGCGGTGATTGTAGCACCTGCTGCAGTTACAGTGAAGGTGTTCTCAGAATCCTTATCATAAGTAGGTTTAATTGTTGTTGAAGCTGTAAGAGCAGCGATTGCATCGTTATCAAGCTCCCAAGCACCGTTAGTATAACCAACTGCGTTCGGAACTGCAGGAACAACGATATCAGCGCCGTTTGTTACAGTCTGAGTATCAACAACATTGTTGAACCTGTCAACAAATACAACTGTAAACTCAGAAGCCTTAGTCTCAGCGAATACAGGTGTATATTCAATATCAGCAAGAACAGGTGCATTGTAAGTTGCCTGGTCGGAAACTGTTACGCCGCCTGTTGTCTGCCATGCAACGAACTCATATCCGTCGTCAGGTGTAGCAACAAGTGCTACTGTAGAGTTAAGTGCCTTCTGAACAGTAGTCGTATCGTCAATAGCATTGCCGTCAACTGCTACGGTACCGCCGTCAGCAACATTAACTGTTACAGCGTAACCAAGGTCTGTTACAACCTCGTTGTAAGTTACATCAGCTGTTACATCAGCAACCTCAGGCCATGAGTAAGTAACTCTCTTTGTGCTTGCAGTGTTCTCAGGAACTGCTACATCAGCAGCAGCTGTACCGCCGTTATACTTAACAGCAGAAACTTCCTCGCCTGCAGCATTTACGAATGTTACTGTGAACTGAGTTGTTGTAGACTGGTCAACAACCTCTGTGAACTCAGCGTCGTCAACTACTGTTGCAGGAACATCAACCCACTTGTAGGTTGTTGTTGTGTAACCGTCAACGATTGTTGAGTTTTCAGGAGCTGTAAGAGCTGTGCCGTAAGGCTCAATTACAATCGCATCATCTCTGCCGTCAGCAAAGTGGAATACAACTGTGTAATTTCTTACTTCCTCAATCTCGTTGTAAACTGCATCGCCTGTTACATCCTGAACCTCAGGCCAAGAATATGAATACTGAGCTGTGTCAGCAGTATTCTCGGCAATATCTACATCCTCAGCAGCTGTGCCGTAAGGATAAGATGTCTCAGAAAGAGTTACGCCTGCAGCGTTAACGAATGTTACTGTGTACTCGTTAACTGTTCTTGTCTCTGTGTAAGTTACATCGCCTGTTACATCAGCAACTGTCGGCCAAGCATATGTGTACTGAGCGTCGGAAGCAGTGTTTGCAGGAAGTACTACATCAGAAGCAGCTGTGCCTGCTGCATAAGAGTTAGCAGATACAGTCTCGCCTGCATAGTTTACGAATGTAACTGTGAATGCGTCTGTGATTTGCTGGTCAACAACCTCTGTGTAGGTTACATCGCCTGTTACTGTAGCAGCAACATTTTCCCACTTGTAAGTTGTTGTAACATTGCCAACCTTAACGCTTGAGTTTGCAGGAGCTGTAATAGCATCGCCGTAAGCAAGAGTATCAACCTGGTCAGCTCTGCCGTCAGCGAACTTCCATGTTACATTGTACTCATTAACTGTTCTTGTCTCAGCATAGTCTGCATTGCCTGTTACAGCAGCAACTGTCGGCCAAGCATATGTGTACTGAGCGTCGGAAGCAGTGTTTGCAGGAGCAACAGGTGTTGCGCCGTAGTCAAGTGTCTGAGTATCAACAACCTGACCTGCATAGTTTGTGAATGTAACTGTGTACTGAGTCTTAGCAGGAGTGCCAACCTCTGTGTAAGTTACATCAGCTGTTACATCAGCAACTGTCGGCCAAGCATATGTTGTTGTCCACTCTGTACCGATTGAAGTCTCGGTATTAGCAGGAACTTCAACATCTGCAGCAGCAGTGCCGTAATCGTAAGCCTTTGTGGAAACTGTGTCGCCTGCAGCGTTTACGAATGTAACTGTGTACTGATTTGTTGAGCGTGTCTCAGTGTAGTTAGCTGCGCCTGTTACAGCAGAAACTGTCGGCCAAGCATATGTGTACTGAGCGTCAGAAGCAGTGTTTGCAGGAGCAACAGGTGTTGCGCCGTAGTCAAGTGTCTGAGTATCAACAACCTGACCTGCATAGTTTGTAAATGTAACTGTATACTGGTTAACAGTTCTTGTCTCCTTAACGGTCATACCGTCTGTGAGCTCTGTAACTGCCGGCCAAGCATAAGTGTACTGTGCGTCAGAAGCAGTGTTAGCAGGAGCAACAAGTGCGTCTGCGCTTTGAACTGTCTGAGTTGAAACTACTGTACCTGCAAAGTTCTCATAGTTAACTGTGTAGGTTGTAGGCTGAGGAGGTGTAGAACCGCTCATACCTGCATACTGAAGAGCCATAAGAGCATAAGTATAAGTCTCGTCTACAGTATCAAATGTATACTGGAGCTGCTTATTGCCCTGTGTCTCATCCTCATCATAACAATGGAGATAAGTACAAGCTCTTGCAGGGTTGTTATCTGAGTCCTGATCGTAGTGAACAACTGATGTGAAATCAAGATTGTCTACAAGAGGCTTAAAGATAACAGTACCGATGATATGACCGTTGTTACCCGCTGTACGAGTATCCTCACCGATGTAAGTTGAAGCCGGAGCCGGCTGCTTACCGAAGAAAGGAATGTAAATAGTTCTGTTTGAGTTGTATGCAGCCTGACCACCCTTGGTGTCAAGAAGTGCATTCTCAAAGTCGTTTGCTCTGTTGATAACTGCTGCTGCTGCAGTGTTATCATTTGTAGCAGCAAACTTACCAAGCTTTGAAATCTGACCGAAGGTTACTGCGCCCTCGTCAAAATAAGCCTTTACAGTACCGTCAACGATTGTGTCGATACCGCCGACCTCAAATGTAACAGCGTAAATCTTATCGCTTGAAAGTTTTGTCGGGTCAACGATTCTGCCTGCTGCATTAGCAGAAGCATAGTCGGGATACTGTGATGATGTGTAGTAGTTAGCAGCTGCCTTACTTACGATGTCTACTTCTGAAACATAAACGGTAAGAACAGGCTTGCCTGCTGCAAGGTCTTCCTTAAGAATTGTAAGACCATCATCCTGATACTCTGAATAAGGATAAATTGCATCGCCGGCTGCATAGCCCATTTCATATGTGTTGTTCCATACGCCGCCGTTCTGAACTTCAAAAGGAATTGAGGAATTCTCATAACCTTTCCAGTTTGCGTCGCCCCACCAACCTACTGCGGTTGCAGCGAACGCGCTGAACGGAAGCATGGTAGATACCATAAGAACAGCAAGAAGACAAGCAAGTGCTTTCTTTAATGTTCTTTTCATAAAAATTTACCTTTCATAAAAATTATTCAATAACTAAGTCGGGATACTTTGAGTTTGCGGCAAATCTGAAAACGATATTAGCATCTGTAGCAGTTGCCGAACCGTCTCCGTTAAGATCACAATACTCTTTGAGAGCGCCCGTTCCTGCAGCCTTTAATACAGTTGTTGCATCAGTGGCTGTAACTACAGCGTCCTGGTTATAATCACAACATATCATTACAATCGCTCCGGCATCAATAGCTGAGTCGGAAACCGTTATGGTTACAGTACGCGGTAATGCATAGTCGCTTGTTATAACAGCATAGTAAGTGCCCGCAGTTAAGTTATCGAGTGCGAATGTGTTAACAGGCGTTGCGCCGTCAACATATTCTGAAGTTACTGACTGAACTAAATCAGTCTTTGCAGCATCGGAATAAACCGATACCGTGTAAGTACCGTAAACCGCCGTGCCGTTTGTCGCGTCATTAAAACCTGTACCTATAACAAGATTACCTGTTACAGAGAAACCGAAGGACGGAGAAACATCAGCAGTCATCGGGTACAGAGAGCCGTTATAGCCCTCAAAAGCTGTGTCTATAGCATATTCATCAGAATAGCCATAGGTGTAGTCTGTCAAAGCAAAAGTCAGATTGGGGTTCTCGGAAACCGTGAGATAACCCTCAGCATCTATATCCTCGCCCTCAACATTGAAGGTAGCCTGAACAGTTGCCAGCACAGCCGATGAGCCGATATCTGAGCAAGTGGCATTGTCGGATACAAAGCCGAATACAAGATTTCCGTCGCCAATCACGTATCCCATTGAGGATACATCGTTTGCGCTGTCGGAGAGAAGTGCTGTCGGAGCCGAAGCCACGGTAACATCCTCTGTGTAGGTAGCGCTCACCTGTACAACGGACATCTCGCTGACATCATCAAGAACG
The DNA here is from genome assembly GCA_902791235.1 of Oscillospiraceae bacterium. Lineage (GTDB taxonomy): Bacteria > Bacillota > Clostridia > Oscillospirales > Acutalibacteraceae > Eubacterium_R. The sequence continues at coordinate 15,376 of CADAUV010000001.1, read as the reverse complement.
AAGCTGACATTATAAGTCTCGCCGCCCTTAAGGTGATTACCGTCAACACTTTGTCCGTTTGCGTCAGTATAGGTGCAGGTGATTTCGGGAACAACATCCCCGCTCACGGGTGCAGCGAATACCGACTGAGGAAGACACATAAACAGTACGAGCATAGCAAAAAGCACAACCGTGCTGAAAGCATAGCCGATAAATCTCTTGGGTATCTGCATTGGTCATTTCCTCCTTCAAATGTATTTTCGGGCGAAGCCCTTAATTAACCGTTACTCGTGGTAACGCTTAATTATCCTTATTATGCCTTGGGAGCCGAAGCCCCCAAGGACTTTATAAATGTTTTAAATCAGTATTTATTTAAACAGATTACTGAATTGTCTGTGCAGCAAGGTTTGCACCCTTACCTGCAAACTTGAATACAACATTTGCGTCAGTTGCAGTTGTAACGCCGTCGCCGTTAAGCTCGCAATACTCTTTAAGAGTACCCTTACCTGCAGCCTTAAGTACTGTATTAGCATCTGTTGCTGTTACAGAACCGTCGCCGTTGTAGTCCATAGGAACTACATAGAGCTTAGCGCCTGTGATTGCGGAATCGCCAACTACAATTGTTACATTGTCAAGAGCAAGCATGTACTCGGATGTTACACTTGCATAATATGTGCCTGCAGGAAGTGACGGAATTGTCCATGTGTTACCTGATACAGCACCGCTTGAGGTTGCAGTTGCTACGAGATTCTCTCTTGCAGCGTCTGAGTAAACATTAATTGTGAATGCACCGTAAGGAATTACAGTACCGCCTGTTGCGTTCTTATCAGTTGCAATGTACATACCACCGCTTACATCAACGCCTGCAGAGCTTACAACAACCTCAACGGTTGTGTCATCGTTCATAACAACATCAACGGAAGCTGTGTCATAGTACTTGACATCGCCAACAAGGATGTACTCAAGAACCTTATCGGAAGGTACATTGAATGCTACAGTAACAGTCTCGCCCTTTTCAACGCCTACAGGTGCTGTATAAGCTACGCCGTTAACTGTTGCGTCAATACCGTTACCAACAACGGTAAGTGTTACGGACTCAGCAGGTGTGAGTCTGTTCTCTGCTACCTGATAAGCTGTATCAGCCTCGTAAGCAGAGGATACGTTTGCAGTGTAAGTATCAGCTGCATCCATATCGTAGTAAGCTACATTCTTATGAGCATAAGAACCGTTACCCTCCTGAGCAACCTTAACAGCTGCTGCAAGTGCGTTAATGTATGTGCTCCATGTAGCTGAAGAGTAAACAACATCGCCCTCGTTAACAAGGTTGTTGTTTGCGTCAAGTGCGCCGTAAGCGGGAGTACCGCTGCCTGTTGCACGAACAACTGCGTCTGTTGTAACTTCACCGGTCTCTGCGTCATATACAGGGTCGGAAACAACAGTAAGAGCGTTGTATGCAAAGCCGCTGTGAGCGATTTCAGGCTCGAGCTGGTCGCCGATGTAGCCGCGCTCAACAACCTTATCCATATAGAAGTCAAAGAGTCTCTTGAACTCGTCAACCTGTGCGGATGAAAGTGTTGAATTTGTGCTCGGCTCGCCAACGATAACTGCAAGCGGGTCGTCCATAATAGCCTTGTAATCATTCCAGGAAATTTCTTCCTTGGTGATTGTCTCTCTTACATAATCGTCGTTTTCCATAATCGGACTGCCGTCCTCATCATATGTCGGATAAGTGTAAGTTACATTTACTGTGAACTGCTTTTCAGCGTTCTGACCTGCCTTAACCATCTGGTTATAGGTTACAATCTCAAAGTTAACTTCGTTCAGGTCAAGTCTCTTCATTGCAACATTATCAAGAAGCGACTGTGCAATTGAAGGATCAATAGACTCACGAACGAACTCGATTACATAGTTGAGGTAATCCTTAGCCTTTGTGTATCTGCCGCGGTTCTCATCGCCGCCGTCGTTCTCGATGCAAGCATATGTTGCAACAGGGAACTTAGCCTTCCAGCCGGTTACCTTTACGCCGTCCTCGGTTACAGTGTAATCGGAGTTAACCTTGTTACCGTATGCATCACGGTATACATACTGTACCTGCTCGAAGAGGAGCTTGCCGTCGGCATTTTCTGCCTGCTGGCCTGTGGACTTATACCACGGAGCGTCATAAGTCTCTGTATCCCACTCACGAGCATAGCTTATAGCATTACGAAGATGCCATACGCCGTCTTCGCCCTTGATTACCGCATTACCTGCGTAGTCTGTACCGCGAACCTCGCCCGTGTCAGCGTCAGTTACCTTTGAATAAACGGTAGCGTCCTCAAGAGGAATATTTGTATAGATAGGCATTGTCTCATCTTCATCAAGATAGAGAACATCGTCCTTGGTTGCATCAGCGTAAACTGATGTAGGAATGCCTGCATCACTCCAGTTGTCCTCGGTAGCGGGCTCGTAAGCGAGGTCGCCGTACTCGGTTGCAACTGTTGAGGTTGTAGCTGTAAGAGCAGTGTTATCCGAAAGCTCAAGAGCTGAGGTAGGAGTAAGAACTGTTGCTCTTGCTGCAAGAGCCTCAACCATAGCTGCGTTAGCCTGCTCATAAACTTCCTCACTTGTAAAGTCGGAAGCACGGTAGTTAGCGAGTGTTGACTCAAGCTCGTCGTAAACATCGTTTACATCGTTTACAGAGTTTCTGTCGCCTACTACAAGATACATCTTTCTGCCTGATACACCGGAGTTAAGAGCGCCGTTGTCATCATCACTTCTGTAGAACATGATGTTGAAGTCATACTGACCTGCCTGAACAGGAGTAGTACCGTCATAGTTCATGAAGTTGAGATATACAGAGCTGTTCTTAGCCTGTGTATGCTTTGTGAAGTTAGAATAGAAGCCGTTTACAGGACCTCTTGCGGATACCTGTGAAAGTGTTACATCGTAGTTAACGCCGCCGCCTGTCTTCATATAAACATACTCGCAGATGCCAGCCTCGTTGATATGAGCTGCAGCGATGATGCCTGCTGCACGAGCTTCGGCAAGTGTGTAAGCAACATGAGTTCTTCTTACATAGCCTGCCTCGCTTGAGTGTGCGTTAACATCCTGCTCGGTAAAGCCCTTATAAGCCTTTGATGAGCTATCGTAATCACCGCGGTTCCATGTTTCACCGTTATCGGTTGAGTAGTCGTACATCTCATTTCTGAGAAGGTCGCCTGTCTCGGGGTCAAATACAGGAATAGCGTTCTTCCAGTTTACGCTTACATTGCTGCCTGCTGCGTCATCGTAAACGCTCTTGTTCTCGTAGGTGTAAACACCGTCGATGGAACGGTCAGCAGCGCCGAAGATGTTAGTAGCATTGTTTCTGAAGCGGAAACGCATATTCTCAATATTTGAAAGATTATCAGTACCAAGTACGATATATTCGGGATAACCGATTACGCACTTGTTAACCTCGGCTGTTGTGAAGGTTCTGTAGCCGTTTGAGGTCATTGTCTTAGCGCCTGAGTCAGACTCAAGAGCCTCAGGGAACTGCCATCCTCTTACCTCAGGATATACAACATCCTGCCATGATGTAGCACCTGTGAGGTACTGATAACATGTGGTTGTAAGACCTGTGTAAAGATTATTGCCGTCTCTGTCTACAAAGTGATTACCGTTCTTGTCAACAATATCATAAGTGATAGTTGCTGAGTAAGAAGTGAAGTCATCACCTGCTGCAGGATTGTAAACCGAAAGGTTACCTGCGTTAATTGTAAGCGTTTCATCAGGAGCAACAAGTGTTGAAGGAGCTGTTACGCTTCTGCCGTTAGGACCGCTTATTGCTGTAACCTTAATATAATAACGCGAATTCTGAACAACCTGGTCGTTCTGCATACCGTCGATATAAGCGGTATTGATACCGATTGAATTGTTCTTTATTTCAAGGTTTGCACTGTAGCTTGTGCCCGATGTACAACCCTGAATAACCTCGTTAGAGAAGGTTGAAGTAGCAAGCTTGAGCTGATGCTCGCCGATTACAGGAAGAATTCCTGTGAAGCTCTCAACTGCAGTAAGAGCGAACGCAACGCCGCGAATCATAGAGTCGGGATATGTTGAAGGTCCGCTTGTGCCGTAGCCGAAGAACTCAACAAGGTTACAGATTAATTTCTGTAATGCACCTATATCGGTGCCGCTTGTACCTGCGATTGTCGAAATCTGTGCAAAGTCATCCCAAGGATTCTGCTGTGAAGCTGACCTTACAGGAATAACTGTTGTAAATGACTGTCCGCTGTAACGAGCGCCGAAGAGATTATTGATAAGCTCAGCAACGAGGTCGTAAGCAGCGTCGATTACACGGTCTGTACGGATAATCGGAGCAGATACTATAGTAATTAATCTAAATAAGAAGTTGGATACACCGCCAAGTCCGCTTGTGTGGATTGAAGTGTCGCCAATTTCAAGAACGCCCTGTACAACATCGTTCCAAAGAAGGTCCTTAGAATTAAAGGTTGCGCCTTCAGTACCGTACTGGAGCTCGCCGAGTACAGGAAGAATGTTGTTAACAGCAAGGTCAATATTGTTCCATAAGCCGTCAGCATCATTTGCGTTATAGCTGATGAGTGACTCGCCGTTTGTATCGCAAACGCCGAGAAGTGAAGCAACGCCCATTGCTCTTCCGCCCTTGCCGTCAGCCATTGTATAGTCGTCAGCATAGTAGCAAACTACGGAATTGAGTAATGTGAAGATGCTGTCATTAGTATGGGACTGGTCCTCAGCCTTCCAGAGCTCGCCGTCTGAACCTGTTACGGGAACATACGGCTCAATTACATATACGATAGCGTCACGAGCCATAAGGAGAAGCTGGTCAAGTGATACCTCAATCTCATCCTCGCCCCATGTTGCATATGTTGCGCCGTCGTAATTGTTCTTAGGAAGAACATAAGAGAGATACTCTCTGAGTGCAAGGTAAGCAACAGCCTCAGCGTCCTTTGCCTTGTCAATATCATCCTTATGGATAATGTCGATAACGCGTCTGCCGCCAAACTCAAGCTGACCTACAGTTGCGATAAGCATCGGAACCATAGCTTCCTCGATGTTTGTCTCGGTAAGAGTTGTGCCGCCGTTATCATAGAATGCCTTAAGGATATTAGCGTCTGTTGAATCGGCAACATACTGAACAAGTGCAGCAGCATTACCTGTGATAGTGCTTGCAAGCGACTTTCTTCCTGCCTCTGTTGCAGCAAGGTCAACATCGTCGCCGGCGCCGATTGTTGCGAAGGTCGGATATGTGCCGTTGATATTAGAGCTTACAGGGAATAAATCTCTGAGTGCAGCTACGAGTGCGTCGTTAAGACCGTCAACAAGTGAGCTGTAATTGTCGTACTGAGTATCAAAGAAGTTGTCAATGTACTTAGTACCTGTGAATGTGAAGTAAAGGTTAAGAGCACCTGTCGGTACATTAAATGCATAATCAGCGAGAGGGCTGTATCTAACCTTATTAGTTAAAGATGTCGGGTCGATATCGGACCATTTGCCTGTTGAGCCGTCAACGAGGTCGCGGTCATATGTAACATTCGCCTCAACCCAGCCAAGGAACTGCTCAGCAGAATCAGCGCTATATGAAGCGTAAACTGCGTCTGCCCACTCCTGTACAAACTGATAGTTGTTTGCGAATGCTGCGTCTGTGATATCCTTAACCCAAGTGTAAGAAGTCTTGTTATCGCGAACCCACTTATAATAAGCCTTATCGAAGTTGGAGCCATGACCTGACTCACGGCTGAAGTTAACATCAACAAGCTGAAGTGTGTCCTTAAGAACTGTCTTCCAAGCTACCTCAAGTGCCTGGAAGCCGAAGGAGAAGAGGCTGTCGCCCTTTTCAAGAGCAATCTGCTCACGGTCTTCGCCCCAACCGTATGTGAAGAGAAGAATGTTACCTTCGTTTTCATCTGAATAAACAAGATTCGGGTCGTAGCCGAGAGCCTCAGCAGCAGCCTGATAATCAACGCTGTTCTCATCCATATAGGTTTTGATAGCCTCATATCTTGTTGCCGAAGAATCGTCGGTACCGTATGTTACAAGAACATTAATCTTGTCGATAAGCTCTGTTGTAAGCTTGTCAAGGAGAATATCATCGTAAACCCAAGTCTTTGTGCCCGATGTATTCCAATAAGTTTTAAGCTCGCTCTTCTCGTCCTCAGAGAACCACTGGGTGTTGTTGATAAGAAGATACTGAGCAATGTTGTAAACAGCGTTGGACTGATAGCCTTCAGGAAGTCCCAACATATTGCCGAGAAGCGGATAGAGGTCAAGGCTTGCAAGACTACCGATTGTACCAAGGTCAAAGCCGCCGCGAAGGAATTCACCGACGATATCGTTACCGTTGTAGTCAGCGCTGTTCTTCTGAAGAATACCGAGAACATCTCTGATGATGTCGCATGAAGAAGTATTTGACCTTCTTACATTCTTTGTGGACTCAAAGTGAATGTTCTTAGCATCGCCGAGGAAGCCGCCGTATGAGTTGATAAGGCTCTGTACGCTCTCAAGTGTCTGGAAAATCTCGTCAACACTGTGAGTGTAAACATTTACGGTTTCCTTAATAATACCTGCAGCATTAAGACCTATCTGGCGATTTGCAAGGTTGTAGTAATAAAGACCGCTTGTAGGAAGGTTCTGTGCAAGGAGTAGGTCAATCTTAGGACCAAACTCAGCAAGAGCGCCGTCCGCATAGTCAAGCAGCGCAGTAGCAACCTGCTCATCTGAAAGCACTGCCCAGGCGAGCTTATTATATTCTACCTTATCATCAACATATCCCTGCTCGGATGCGCCGAATGCGGTAAAGCCGACTGAAAAAGCAGTAAGCGCCATAAGGACTGCAAGAAATGTTGCAAGTAACTTACGCGAAAACTTTTTAGTTTTAGCTTTCATTCAATTTTTACCTCCATTAGATTTTGGATATTAGTGTAGGGGGTTTTCACCCTTGCGGAAGCGCTTTCGCATCCTCTGACCATCAGGCAATCTGAATTAGGCTGTTAGACCTTTGCGGTCCGTTTCCGTAAAAAAGGGTAAAAAGTGCCCTATAAACACAGCATTATTATTACATAAAAAGTAACAAAAGTCAATCAACGCGTTTACAAATTCTTTAAATTTAGCGAAATGTATAAAATTTGCGATTTGTTTTTGGTGAAATCCACAAAAATTTAATATAAAGTTAATAAAATGTTTACAATTAATTAGACAAAATTCTGACATTTTGTCGCTGTTAAGGTCGTTAGCTTTACAGGCGCAAAGGGTGCTGTAAAGCGCAGCAGCTTTACACAAGTGCTTCAAAACCGACCCTGTCCGCCCGTTTTAACAAGCCTTATACTTCTGCAGGGACTGACGGTTTTCTGCTTCGCCCGAACAGTTAGCGCCCGTCCGTTCTGAACGGCTGCGGTGCAGAAGAGCAAACACCGCTCTCCCCCGACCCAAGCTTTGCCGACGCAGTGCAAAATCATTTGTTAACGAATTATGAACGCCCATTATATAATGTATATAAATATACACGGCAGACAAGCCGCACTTGAATTCAGTAAATCCCCCTCCACATCTTGTGGCTGTTTTTGTAATCCTTTTGAAATCATTTTCCGCAAAACCGTCAAAAGTTGACAGTTAAGTCATAACTCCGCTAATCAATATCCCTCCAAAATTTTAAAAAAATTCACAATTTGTTAAAAAACTTTAGAAAATCTATTGACTTTCATTAATTAATTTGTTATAAAATAATTGTACTTTGTTCGTGCGCGTGTATATTATTGCGCCCAAAATTCTGTAAATTGTATACAAACTGTTAACAATTTGCTTTCAGGCACAAGATGTAGTATCACGCGTAATACTAACGGCATAGTTCGTTAAATCATATTGTAAAGGAGAGAAATGTATGAGAACGAGCAAAAAATTACTCAGCTTCTTCTTAGCTGTAGTAATGGTTGTTACATCTTGTTCGGTTGGTATCACCGCATTTGCGCAGACTAACAACCCGACAATATGGTCAACCAACAATGACTCGGACGACGCATACGCAGCGCTTAATAATTTAGCTGACAAGCTTCCTGCACTGCTTATGGGCATTGAGGGTATCTCTGCTTATGTAGCTGACCCCGTATATGCTAAATATGCACAGTCCGATTACGGCAAGACTGCCGATGAATTAACACAGGAGGAGAAGGACGAAATCAAGGCAAAAGCCACGATTCAGGATGTCCTCGGCGGACTTCAGCCATTCCTTCTTGAAACCCTCGCAGGCGTAAGCCAGCAGGAGTTCGTGGACTGGTTTGAGACCCCTGAAGTATCAGGCTACACAGGCGCTAAATCACCTGCAGCGGCTTACAACTTCTTTGTTGCCGAGAATCCTGATATGGAATCGCTCTTCACACTCTTCACGCTTTGTGCCGCTTATAAGGACAACACTGACCTTTCATCCGACACAAGAGAAGAGCTTACCGAATGGTTCAACAAGCTTGGCAGCGTTCTTATGGCTTATATCGACTTTAAGAATGCTTCTGCTGAGAAGCAGGCTCAGATTGACGCCATCGCAAGCCAGATTAACGATTCGTTAATCGAGCAGCCCGGTAATGAAAACTTCTCAAAGCATTACACAAACGCAACTCTTCAGGAGCTTAAGGACTTCAGCTTCACAATGACGGCTGACGAGCAGGCACTTGTTGACGAGCAGATAAACAACTTCAAGATTCAGCTTCAGATTCTGGGCTTCAATATCCCGATGAACGATTTTGCTGACTATGTTTACTATGCTCTCGGCGCAGGCTCTGCTATCGTATCGGGCAACATCGGTACTTACGCACAGCTTATGAACGAAGCTGGCGAGGATGTTGTATTCTCAGGCGACGCTGACTTCTTCGGACTCGGCACTGATGTTTCATATAATATAACATCAAACATCACCGCTGAGAACTTTGCTGATACAATCATCAACGCAACAACCTCCGGCTCGGGTCTTTCTGAGCGTGAGATTGTTAAGATGATGGCTGCTGCAAGCGCTCTTAACGGCAAGACTGTTGCTGAGTACACTTCAGAGAAGAGCGACCTTGAGGCTAATATTCCTACTTACCAAGCTGCAATTACAGACGCAAGGAATACTCTTTACTCACACACTAAGAAGTATGTTGACGCAAACGGCGGCGAGACATGGTTCACCTTAACAAACAAACCCCCGACAAAAGATGAGCTGGCTACCGCAGCACTTGAGGACCCCGACTTTGTAATCGGCTCTGCAAAGGCATGGAATCTCTACGCAACAAATACATCGGGTAACCGTTCAAATATTAATGACCAGACTGAAATTTGGTACAATAACGCTACTGCTCTTGCTGAGGCACAGACAAGAATTAATGAAATTAACGGAATCCTCAACGAGTACAACAGCGCAGCTGCAAAAGTTGATGCGCTTTCGGATGATTATATCCATTCTTATTTAGAGCTTCGTGCAGTAAATGTTTATGCTGCAATCGTGCTTGCAGGTGAGTCAACAATCACAGATTCGCAGAACTACTTCTCTGTAATGCTCGGCGCAGCAAAGAAGTATGCAGGCAAATCACAGAGCACAATTATGGCTGACGCTGCAAAGCTTATGCCTAATCAGTCAAGCACCTTTAACCTTTCACAGTCCGATTATGAGACAATGGCTGCTGCAATCGCAGGCGTAGGTTCAAACCTTGACAGCTCTTACTTCACCGAAGGCTCCGCTGAATATGAAGGAACAACCTATTTCCTCCCTGACGCAGTTAAAGGCACTGCACTTGCAGAGTACTTCGCAATGATTAACGACCAGCGTTCAAGCGACGCTGACGCACACCGTCTCGGACTTTATGACGCTTTCAACAGCGCAACACCTTCAAGCGCTCTTGATAATTACTACAGCGAGGCTTACGCTTATGCTGTAACAAAGGCTTGTATGGAAGCTCTCGGCAGCACAACCTTCGTTCTTTACAGAGGTACCTTCCTCAATGAAAGAATGGACCTCAATGCTGTGATTAACAATAAGCTTATGGAGGCTATCAGCGAGCTTATTCCTACCGAAGAGTTCGTACCTACCGACGCTCAGAAGGCTATTATCAACGACAGATACGACCTCACGGGCGACACAGGTAAGGAGCTTCTCAACAAGCTTCTCAACGATACAATCGGCGGCGCTCTCCAGATGGAGCTTATGGGCAAGACCGTTACAGACATCATCAACGGCTTCCTTGAAACTCCCGTTGACCTCAATGTTGCAGTCGGCGACCTCTGGCAGAGAGTTTACGACGACCCCGTAAAGACAATATTCGAGCTTCTTCCCGTACTTGTTGTTGCAATCAATGAGATTATTGAACCTCTTGTATTCAATAACAACAGCGACGACCCGCTTTACAGCGCGCTTCGCGGCGGTCTTCTTGCGGCATACTCTTATGACGCAGGCTCATATGTAGGCATAAGCCAGCTTCACTTCGACCTTAACGAGCTTCTTCCGAACCTTATGGACTGGCTCCTCAAGGGAACATATGATAATGTTGAGTACTATCCTGCAGAAACCGTAACCTTCAAGGAGTACAACGGCTCTGCCTTCGTTGATAAGGTAATGGGTATCAACGATATCAACACAGGCGACCTTAAAAATTACAAGGCGTTCGACGCTGACGGAAACGAGCTTAAGAGAATTGACGGCGACCCCGTAACATATTCATATCTCGGTATGGAGGACGCTGACCTTCTCACTGTACTTGCTCAGAATCCTGAGGCTCAGTTCACATACAGCTTCACATACGAAGGCGATGTACCTAAGATTACAGGCATCTACATTGCGGATAAGGCGCTTCGCGACGCTCAGATTTCCGACCTTTACTCAATACTTGAGGGCGCTATCGGCAATCAGATTGCAGGCTACGCAATTGCTGATGTGATTACAGAAATAGCTACATTATTTGATGTTGCTCTCCACGAGTTTGTTGACACTCCCGAGCTGAGAAATCAGATTAAGTGTCTCCCGAACTCAGGTCAGATTTTCTCAATTGAGTCAAGAGGACTTAACAACCTTATGGTTGCTATCCCCGAGCTCTTCGACATAATGGATGACCTCGCTGCTGAGAAGTACGCATCAGACAAGGATAACTTGACATACAAGGATAACTGGACATACTGCTACGACGGTAAGATTGTTGAAATCACACCTGGTGCGGAAAAGTACAACGCTTACAACAACGGCAACGGCCTTAAAGATGACGACCACTTCTTCAGAAACACTGTTCTTGAGAACTTCAAGGCACTTGCAAGCGACACAAGCGCTGACAGAAGCAAGGCAATCCTCGAGGCATTCGCTCAGGTATTCGTAGGCGATTGGCTCAACTCAATCCTCAGCCTTGTAAACATCGCAATATCTGAGGACAGCGAAATCACACAGAACTTACCTATCATCACAGGTCTTCTTCAGGCACTCGGCGGCTTCGGCAAGGAGAGCATCATCACGGATGTACTCAACGGCGTATTCCAGATTGAGCGCGAGGATGACGAGTCCTTCACATTTGAGCTTCAGGAAAACGGCTTCACGGGACTTTCCGTTGATAACGCATACTTCATTCTTGCAAATGTTGACAGACTTATCGAGGTTATCACAAACCTTGCAGGCAAGTTCGGTAACAACGACGACAACGGCGACGACGGCACACAGCCGAGAATCGCGGACGCAGTTTCTGCTGACGGACCCGTTTACTTTGCAAAGGCTTCCGCAGCAACATCGACATACACAAAGGACGAACTCAGCAACGCTACAGACCTCATCAACAACCTCGACAAGCTGCTGTCATCTCTCCTTTCAGACAGCACCTTCAATGAGTTCTCAATTGATGACGCAGGTAACATCGCTGCAAGCCTTGTTAAGCTCGTTTCAAACTATCTCGGCGATGACTGCAAGACAGAGATAATGAGATATGTAAACTCTTATGTATATCAGATTCTCGGTCATGACAAGAATGTTGCAAACGACGAGCATCAGATGGACGACGAGGTATTCTACTCCAACGAATCGCTCACAAACTTCGTAGCAGAAACATACTTATTAATAGAAAGAATTGTTGAGCTCTATCTCGACAAACAGAATCCGCTTGGCGACGACTACACGCTTGAGGGCGGCACGACAGCTCATTACAATCTCATTGTTGAGGCAATCGAGGGTGTTATTTCACCTGATGTTGTTGCTCTCAGACTCGGCGATTACAGCGACGCTCGGGCAACGATTGACAGCTATAACTGCTGGCATGATGTAACGGATGTAACCTCAAGAGGTAACTCACAGGTTAAGATTGACTGGGGCTTCTCAGACGGCGACAAGGAATCATGGTTCAAGGGCTGCGCAGCTTCCTTCAGACTTATCTCTTCGCTTCTCGGCGTAATCCTCGTTGAGACAGGATACTATGAAACAATCATCGGTCCTGTACTCGAGGCAATCTGCGAGCCTAACGGCGTAACAGTTGACACTGCTGCTGAGTACGGCAAGAAGACAAACGGTTACTACGATGAGGCTATCATCGGTCTTGTAAGACCTCTTAAGGACTTACTCAACAAGGGCTTCGACAAGCCTGTAACAACAATCATAAAGACTGTTCAGGGACTTGCGGGTATACTTGACGACAACAGCGGCGTAACTATAGCTTCCATACTTAACGGAGCAATCACTCCGATTGATAACGAGCTTAACGGCGCATACCGTGTATTCTCGATTTCAAACGACAAGCTCAGGCCGCTTTCACCTGTTCTTGCACTTACAATGTTCGTACTTCGTGCAAAGATTGACGAGTACAAAGACCCGAGCAACATTATGATTGGCAAGGACGATACGAAGTATCCGCTTTCAGGCGCAAACCTTGTTAACATTATTAACACCTATCTTGCAGGCACGGGTATCCAGCTTCTCGACATCGACTGGGCTAAGCTTGCAAAGGCTTCAACTCCTGCAGAGGCGCTTCTCAGAATAGTTGAGTATGTATTTGATGTAGTACTTGACAACGAGAACCTCCAGGCTCTTATAAAGCTCATCGGCGCTGACGGCGTTGCAGGTCAGATTCTTGAAGCACTCAAGTCAAACAAGATTAACCCGAGAGACCTTATTGCTCTTCTCAATAAGGTACTTGAGATAACAGACAGCCCGACTCTTGCTTACTGGACATTCGCTCAGTATGTACAGGAGCTCACCGAAAACTTTGTATACCCGAAGGGCGTATCAAAGAAGATGGCTGACGAGGCTGTAAGCAACCTTGACGCACTTGTTGAAAATCTCTTCCCGCTTCTCAGCTCCTTCGGCGTTGACCTCGGCGGCGATTCACTCAGCGGTGTGCTCAATGCAAAGGCATTCACAAATGCCAACATCACAAAGATTGCCAAGGCGCTTTACGGTTTACTTGACGGCTTAGACCCGACAATCAAGGAAGTACTTAAAGGTCTCGGCATCGTAACATCCACAAAGGATGTTGCAAAGCTTCTCACAGATAAGAGCTACGGCGCTACTTACTCATCGGCTGCTAACTCAATCAAGTCGGCATCAAGCTGGAGCAAGGTAAGCGACAATACAAACTGGGGCTTCACAGACGGCTCAGCAAAGGCTCAGCAGGGCTTCACAAACGCACTCGCTGCAGTTCTCCGTCCTCTCAACAGCGTACTTGCAGTATTCCTTAACGAAGGCAATATCGCTATTGACGACACACTCTATGACCTTATCTGTTCAATCAGAGTTCCTTACACGGTAAAAACTCTTGACATCGGCGACAATGTGGCTAAGACAAGAATTGCATACATTATGTATGACGGCGTTCTTAAGCTCACTGTCAAGGAAGACCCGAGCTCAAGAAGCAAGTCAATCGCTTCACAGCTTGTACTTGACTTCAAGGCTCTCAAGACAATCGACGACCTTAAGATTGAAGGTACAAACGGCTACAACAGCGCTATCATTCCTCTTCTCGAGGCATTACAGGCTAAGGATGTTAAGTCTTACAGCCAGTATCAGAGCGATGTTAAGGCTGCAAAGGATAACCTCCTTCTCGACATCCTTAACCCGATTCTCGGCGACAACAGCGGTTCGGTACTCAATCAGCTTTACAAGGCTCCGATAACCTTCCTTACAGAGCTTGTACCGAATGTTGCACTCTACTTTGACGCACACGGACTTTCACAGGCAGTAAACAACTTGCTTGCACCTGTAACGGGTCTTGTTGCTGATATCAACGATGTAATCAACATCAACTCAATAATCAAGGCTATCCTCGGAACAGACCTTGGCTCATACCTCGGCAACCTCCTTGGCGTAGGCAAGATTAATGTTGACTTCTCAGACCTGTCAACAATCAACATTGAGGATTACCTCGTACCTATTATTAATATGCTTCTCAAGGATACAGGCATTGAGCTTCCCGACATTAACTGGCAGAAGCTTATCAACCTCGGTGATATTGAGAGCTACACCAGCAGAGCAACAGGCTCTGACGGCTATTACCTCACAGGTAAGCGTATCGAGAATATCGACAACGGCAAGGTGCTTATCACGGTACTCCGCTATGTTGCACAGGTACTTATCGACAACGCACAGACAATCAAGAATCTTGTACTCGGTATTGACGCAATCGCTAAGAACGATATGCTCAAGAGCATCGTTGCAAGCATCTTCAATACAATCGGCGCTCAGACACCTGACGCAATCATCGCTGCTCTGTACTATATCTTTGCAGGCGAGCCTCAGGATGTATTCTGGGATTACAGAGATTACAAGACAGGCAACTACAGCTTCTCATATCCAGAGACGGTTGATGTTGACTTCTTAAAGCAGTTACCTCCTATGCTTGACGGACTTATCAGCGGCTTCCTTGACCTCAACGGTCTTATCGCAGATAATCTCTTCAAGGATGAGCTTGTAGGTAAGATTGCTACAGGTCTTTACGGTGCAGTTGAGGGCGTAAAGGTTGGCGACAACTCGCTCACCTCAATTCTTGCACAGACAGACATTGACTTCTCAACAGCTAATGTTGCTAACCTCCTTGTTGACAAGGATTACGGTCAGACCTTTGAGAGCGCGGCTGCGACAATCAAGGCTGCAGGCTCATGGAAGAATGTAAACGCTTCCTCGCTTAAGTTCGGTGTAACCGACAGAGACAGCTTCTTCCACGCACTCGTTGCTGTACTCCGTCCTCTCTACGGCGTACTCGATGTACTTCTCAACGACGCTGACCTCAACCTCTTCGATGTTGTAAGACTTCCTGGTTCAAACGGTTACTCATCATCAATCGTACCGCTTATGGAAGCGTTCTCAATGTACAACATCAAGACGCAGTATCAGTACAGACAGGATATGAGAAAGGAATACGACGCTATTCTCCTTGATATCATCAATCCTATCTGGGACCTTGTAGAGGATGTACTT